>NZ_JBQFZU010000026.1:0-59284 GCF_056542405.1 Ruegeria sp. AD11(2025)
TAAGCCAGAAAAGATCAGACATGTTCACCGCTCGTTTTCGAACCGTGAATCACGCCGCTATACGGAAATCAATGGGTCCTGAGCCTAAGCGTTCAAACCGCGTATGTTCCACGGGGAAATTGACTTGCCTTGGATGAATAACAATCCGCCACCGGACCAGATGTTCCTCTCACGACACGCTCCAATTCGCAGCAGATTCTAAATGGCTCTGGATCGTCTGAGGTAATGTAGTCAGTGAACCTTTCGCCAGCCAGCTTTCCGATGGTTTCTGCAGGGATGCGAATGGTGGTGAGCCCCGGTTCAACGTCCGCGGACCCTTTGAAATCACCAATACCGATTATTGAAAGGTCATTGGGAACCTTCAAACCAAGGTTCTGGGCTGCAAACAGTGCACCTTGTGCGATGACGTCATTCCCGCACAGCAGAGCCGTAGGGCGAGTGCGTTCTGACAAAAGGGACAAGGCTGCCTGCTTGGCCTGAGATACACTGTACGGGGCCTCCGACTCATGTTCACTGGGAACGGAAATACCAATTTCGCTCAACGCATCACGGACGGCAGATAACCGATGTTGAGCTCGGTCATTGCCCGAGGTTTTGGGAAAGATCAGCCCAATATCGCGATGCCCCAAGTCCAGCAGATGCTCAGCCGCCAGACGCCCCGCCAGCCGATTATCAGCTCCAACGCAGGGAAGATCGGAATTCTCCGAATAGTTCCAAATGGCAAGAGCCGGTATTTTCTGTTGTTCGATCAGCCGCGCGGTAGGTTCGGAATGCTCCAATCCGACCAGAGCCACTCCGTCCACACGATGCTCCAGAAGCTTGCGAACCATCGCGTATTCCCGATCGAGGTCATACCCATGCGACGCCAGCAACAGGCTGAACCCGGCTTTATCGATGGAATCTGAAAAGGCCTGAATGACCTCGGCGAAAATGGCGTGGTTGATCGTAGGAACAACGAGACCGACAGTGCCTGATCGCTTGCCATGCATCGTTTGCGCAGCCCGATTGCGGATATACCCCAGCCTTTGCACCGCTCGGTTGATCTTTTTCCGAGTCGCCGGGCTGACCAAGTTAGGGTGATTGAAGGTACGAGAAACCGTGGATGGCGATACTTTTGCGGCCTTTGCGACCGCTACAATATCTACCTTACCTTTTTGAAAAATTGCCATAATATTCTTCCATCCAGTCGAATTTATGAAAACATTTGCAATACTATTTTCATCGCCTACCCTGATTTGTCAACAAAAGTAAAAGTGTGGACCGACGGGTTGGGAGGCCCTGAATGGAATTCATTTATTACTTCGGAGACGTATTCACGCCGCTGTCGTTTTTGCTGCTGTTGGGCGGCACGATTGGGGGTCTGATTCTGGGGGCGACGCCGGGTTTGTCACCTACGATGGCGGTCGCTCTTCTGATCCCCTTCACCTTCCAACTCGAGGCGGCACAGGGGCTAATCCTGTTGGGCGCCGCCTATACCTCGACCGTTGCTGGTGGTGCGGTTAGCGCCATATTGCTCAAGATCCCCGGCGCGCCGGCCAACATAGCGACGACGTTGGACGGACATACCATGGCTAAACAGGGTCAGGGTGCGCGGGCGCTGCAACTGTCGTTTCTGGCATCGGCGGTGGGCGGCATCTTTGGTGTGCTCCTGTTGATCTTTCTGACCCCGGTTTTGGCCAAATGGGCGCTGGCATTCGGTCCCTCGCACTTGTTCTGGTTAGCCATTCTGGGTGTTACGGTGATCGGGACACTGGATTCCTCCTCGGTGGTCAAAGGTTTGCTTTCGGGATGTATCGGGTTGTGGCTGGCTACCATTGGGTTTGACGACATCATGGGGGCGCAACGCTTCATCTTTCACCCTGCTTTGGGTGGAGGCATCAACATTATCGCCGCGCTGATCGGTCTGTTCGCGATCCCCCAGGTGCTGACGATGTTTGCAAAGGGTCGCCGTAACACGGGCGCCGAAATCATCGAAGTGCAGCGCCATTCGATCCTCGCTGCGTTTCGCGAACTGTTCAGCCGAACCCGCGCTCTGAGCATCGGCACATTGACAGGGTCCATCATCGGCCTGATCCCGGGCGTTGGTGGACAGATCGCCGGGTTGGTCGCCTATGATCAGACCAAGAAATTCTCAGCCGAGAAAGACAAGTTCGGTACGGGCCATTCCGAAGGCGTGATTGCTGCGGAATCCGCCAATAATGCGATGGTCGGCCCGTCCTTGGTTCCGCTGCTAACCTTGTCGATCCCGGGTAGCCCAACAGCCGCCGTTCTGCTGGGCGGATTGCTAATCCATGGAATTTTTCCGGGCTCGGACCTCTTCGACAACCACCCTGACGTGGCCTGGACCTTCATCAATTCCATGCTGATCGGCCAAGTCCTGATGTGTATCTTTGGCCTCTATGTCGCCGGTCTGGCCGCCCGCGTCGCGCAGGTTCCACAGTCGGTTATGGCAGCCATCGTTCTGGCGCTGTCGGTCTTCGGGGCCTATTCGGTGCAGGGCTCGATGGGTGATGTCTATGTCATGGCCTGCCTTGGTATAGGCATGTTTTTCCTTGAGCGTTTTGGTTTTTCAGCAGCACCACTGGTGTTGGGGTTGATCCTTGGCCCCATCGCTGAAGCCAACTTCATTCAAGGCGGGATGATCGCTGATGCGACCGTGGGCAAAGCTTCGTATTTCCTGACCGGTGGGTTGAACCTGTTGCTGATCGCAGTGGTGCTGGCCTCAATCGCCTACTCGGTTTGGATGGAACTGCGCCACCGTCGCTACACCACCAAAGAGGAGGCACAGGCATGAACCGCTCGCAACATATGATTGGGTCCGGTCTGGTCTTTGCTGTTGGCCTTTGGGTGACTTGGGTCAGCTATACCCAGCAACCCGCTGAGGCGTTCCTTTTCCCGCGTCTTATTGCATCGGTTTTTGTGGTTCTGGCTGGCTGGACCTTTGGCAAAGCGGTGTTGGGATTTTCCAAGGTTGGGAACGGCTTGACGCGTACAATGTTCATAAACATGCTGCCGGGGCTGATCGTAACGTTGATCTACGTTTTCTGGGCGGCAAAGTCGCTGGGTTTCTACACCGCGACGACCATCGCGTTTTTCATTCTGCTGTCAATCTATGATCCAGCCCCGCATTCCGAAGCCAAAACCTGGGTCAAGCGCGGCGTCATCACCGCAGTCTTTGTAGCGGTCATGTACGGGCTCTTCGCCATGCTTCTGAACGTTTACACGCCAAGGGAAATTCTGTTCTGACCGCACAGGATGCGGGTGAGCCAAATAAGGGAGGAAACGCAAATGAAACAAATACTTGCAGGGGTCGCATTGGCCCTCATGGGCCTGACAGGTGCCGTCGCGTCCGAAGAATACCCCGAACGACCGATCATGATGATGGTTAGCTATGGCGCGGGCGGTGCGACAGATTTTCAGGCGCGGATTGTCACCATGACGTCCGGGAACGAGGATGCGCTGGGAATGCCCATCGCAATCATCAATAAACCTGGAGCAGGCGGGCGCGTGGGTTGGAACTGGTTTGCAACTCAAGCCGACCCGGATGGCTATACACTGGCGGCCTATAACGTCCCGCATTTCATCGCCCAGTCGATCAAAGGCGGTGTGGAATATTCGACCGACAGCTTTGAGCCCATTGCAAACTGGGGCGCCGACCCGGCAGTCTTCGTTGTGGGTGCCGACAGCGAGTTCAACTCGATGGAAGATGTGGTCGCATATGCAAAGGACAACCCCGGCAAGCTGACGGTATCCGGAGCGGGCCTGTTTGTGGGCCACCACATTGCAGCCCTGCAGATCGACAAAGCAGCAGGAACCAAAATGGCTTACATTCCGACCAAAGGCGGCGGGGCCGCGGCCATGAAAGCAGTGATCGCGGGTGAAGTCATGGGCGGTATCAACAACCTGTCGGATGCGTACCGCGCGCAAGAGGCGGGCAACGTCAAAATCCTTGGTGTCGCAGATCTTGAACGCAACACGTTCCTGCCGGACGTTCCGACGATGATGGAACAGGGGCTGGAGGTTGACAACTCATCGGTCAATTTCCGGGGCGTGATGGTGCCAAAAGGTACACCGCCTGAGGTGATCGATAAACTGGCGGCGACGGTCCCGGAGATGTTTGCCAACGACCGTGTGGCTAAAAAAATGGAGGCCGGTGGGTCCCCCATGCACATCATGACACGTGATGAAGTGATCGAGATGTGGGCAAAGCGCCAACAAACGCTGAACGAATTGCTGGCCGGCCTCTGATCCGGTGATCAAAACGGGGCGGAGCAGATCCGCCCCGAACAAAAAATCGAGGACCAAGATGAACGCTCAGGACGAGATTTCCCCAGAAATCGCTGAAGTAGATCGTATCGTAACGCAAGCTCGTGCGGCCCAGGAGGCCTTTGAAGCTCATGGCAGTCAGGGGCTTTATGACAAAGCAGCTCTCGCAGTGGGGTGGGCCACTATGGAGCCAGCACGCAACCGGAGGTTGGCCGAGACCGCCGTTAAAACCACCGGGCTGGGTAATGTTCTCGACAAGATCACAAAAAACCACCGTAAGACATTGGGTCTTTTGCGAGATATCGCTGAAGTAAAAACCCACGGCATCATCAGCGACGACCCGAAAACCGGCATTACCGAGATTGCGCGTCCTATTGGCGTGGTCGGCGCGGTTGTGCCATCGACTAACCCTGCGGCAACACCTGCGAACAATATCATCAATGCGCTCAAAAGCGGCAACTCCATCGTGGTGGCACCGTCACCCAAAGGCGTGGCGTCATGCGAGATGTTGATTGACTACATCCACTCTGAATTCGACAAGCTGGGGTTGGATCGCAATCTGGTGCAGATGATCCCCGCGCCCGGATCCAAGACTAAGACGCAACGGTTGATGGAAACTGTTGATCGGGTGATCTGCACTGGAAGCCAGAACAATGTTCACCGCGCGCAATCCTGCGGTACGCCAGCTGTGGCGGTTGGTGCTGGCAACGTGACAGTGATTGTTGACGAGACTGCTGACTTGCAGGCGGCCGCGGCCAAGATTACGGCCTCAAAGTGCTTTGACAACGCGACGTCCTGTTCTTCTGAAAATGCCTTGGTCGTTGTTGATGCAATCTATGATGTGTTCGTTGCCGCGATGGCCAGCGAAGGCGGTGCCTTGGTGCCATCCTCCGAAGCAAGTGACATCGTGGCCCGGCTTTGGCCTAATGGTCATCTCAACCGTTCTGCCATAGCGCAGGATGCCGACAAAATGCTCAAAGCTTTGGGGATGGCGGGAAAAGTGCCTGAAGGGACCAAGTATTTGGCCGTGGAGACGGACGGGATAGGTCCGGATCATCCACTGTCCGGCGAAAAACTTAGTCGGGTTTTGGCTCTCTATCGCGCGGCAGATTTCGAAGAGGCCAAGGGAATTGCCGCTCGCATTCTGGAGCATCAGGGGGCAGGACATTCGGTCGGCATCCACACGGATGACGACACCCGCGCTGTTGGGTTGGGACGTGACTTGCCCACCTGTCGGGTCATCGTAAACCAGGCGCATACCTTTGCCACAGGTGGCAGTTTCACCAATGGAATGCCCTTTTCGCTTTCGATGGGCTGCGGCAGTTGGGGCGGGAATTCCATCGATACCAACCTGCATTGGCGGCATTTCGTCCAAACCACCAAGATCGTGCGTGAAACGCCTCCGCGTGAACCAGACTTGAAGGAGATTTTTGGCGACTATTGGTCGGAGGTCGGCCGATGATGGAACCGCCCAAAGGAACTGTCCGAGATTGGCTGGAATACAGAGCTACCCAGGGAGGAACCGGTTTTGTTTTCCCGGATGGGGCACCGGACTTGAGCTGGGGTGAATTGCGCGAAACAGCCCGCCGAATAGCGGTCATGTTGACCGGATCAGGTGTGGCAAAAGGTGAAAGCGTTGCGATCCTCTACCCCAATTGCCGCGAAGCGCTAGAGGTCTTGTTCGGCGTTCTCTACGGCGGATTCCGGGCAACGATGATTAACCTTGTCGCAGGCGACAGCGCCGTATCCTATGCGCTGGAGCATAGTGGGGCACGTTGTGCCTTTGTGCATCCCGGACAAATGGAATTGTTCGAACGGACAGCCGATCCCTCCGGAATCACCCAGTTGCACGTTACAGACGTTGCCGATGCCGATGGTAACTTGCACAGCATCTCGTCCGACAGTCATGCTCTGTTGATGTACACATCCGGAACAACCGGGCGTCCCAAGGGCGTGGTTCACACGCATTCCAGCCTGCTGGCAGGGGGCTGGACGACGGCAGTTGCTCACGAGTTGACCGAGGTTGATCGCGGGTTTTGCGTATTGCCGATCTACCACATTAACGGGCTGTGTGTGACAATCATGGGAACGCTTGTTTCAGGCGGGTCTTTGGCCATGTGCGAACGATTTTCTGCCAGTCGGTTCTGGGACAATCTGGGTAAGATTGAGGCAACATGGTTTTCGGTCGTACCAACCATCATTTCTCACTTGCTGCACTCGGATACAAATCCGGATACGCACACCCGCCAACGTGTGCGTTTCGGTCGTTCTGCATCATCAGCATTGGCACCGGACGTGCAGCGGGCCTTTGAAGACCGTTTCGAAATACCGATTGTGGAAACTATGGGGCTGACAGAAACCGCCGCGCAGATACTGTCCAATCCTCTGCCACCGGGCGTTCGCAAGATTGGTTCTCCGGGTATCGCATTTGGGAACGAGGCAGCAGTATTCGACGCGAACCTTCAACCTGTTCCTCACGGAACGGAAGGTGAATTGGTCATTCGTGGGCCAAATGTGATGTTGGAGTACCTCAACGACCCCGATGCAACTGCAGGCACGTTTAGTTCCGATGGGTGGTTGCGAACCGGTGATCTCGCACGCATGGACGAAGACGGCTACGTTTTTGTCACCGGTCGGCTGAAAGAGCTGATCATCAAGGGCGGTGAAAACATCGCGCCGCGTGAAATAGACGAGGCACTTTATTCTCATCCCGACGTTGTTGAAGCCGCAGCTTTTGCACGCCCCTGCGAAAGCTACGGTGAAACTGTCGAAGCCGCTGTAAAAATTCGAGAGGGTTCTGAACTGACGCCGCAAAGCCTATCGAGAATTTGCGAAGATCAACTGGGTCGTTTCAAGTCCCCCGATGAAGTTCATATCTTGTCTGATCTTCCCAAAGGCCCCTCGGGAAAAATCCAAAGAAACAGGATACTCGAGATCGTTAGTGAGAAAGCTGAAAACCGGAAGATGTAGACCCAACGACTATTCAGTTGACCACGTCCTATGGACGTACGCTTTGACCGCGAAACTCATAGTAGAATGCGCAGATTGGTCGTTCGCTTAACAGTAGGTGCCGGACAGAAAATCTCAATTTTAGACATCTGACGCAAACTATCGAAGTACAGGTTGGGGAAAGGATGTCGTATTTGCAAAGGGCAATTGCGGGCGCTCTGAGAAACGTGCGCTTTTGGACTCGGTTTCAGTTATTCCTGAATTTGCATTTCCGTGTCGACTCAGAGACTGATTGCCCCCACCGGGACCGGTCCAACTTCAAATGCTTTAGGACCATCAATAGTACCCGTGGCCGAGAACGCGACCCAGTGACCAGCGTTTGCGCGCTGACGGATGTTTCCAAAATCAAGGCTGCTCCTTCGGCGAAAGTGACACCCCGAAGCGCATGTTTCGCGAAGCCGCCAAACCGCTGTTGCAGATCCGTGCTCCGTCCAATCTCCTACTGTAAGACAAGATTCAGTTGGCGGGACTTTGAAGTGCAGGTGTTTCTGCAGGACTTTGTCATACCTCCCGCGAAAACACCTTGCCCAGCAATGAACCAACAAGATGTACCCGTCTGAGTATCCGGCACGTCGTGGAAGAGGCGGCAAGGCGTGATGCGATGGATGACAGCATCATGCGTGGGATAGCGAAACTAGTGTGCCACCGACGCAAAGCAATTAAAGCAAATTCAAACCCTCACGAAAGGGATGATTACCTCCCGCCATTGCAATGTATGGTTGATTCCATTCAGATTTCACGTTTAGAAGCAAAGGCATGCCAAAAAAGAAGAGAACTATTCTGTGACCAATCGCTTCTATCTTTCGACCGCTCTTCTTTTACCCACGTTGTTCCCGCTCGCCACCGTTCACGCCGCAGAATTAGCCAAAACCCCGAATGAGGAAATGCGTTGTTATCTGTCGGTTCAAGGTCCGATCGAAGCAGGAGACGCTGACAGAATTCGCGAAGCCATGGCAAGTTTTTCTGCCGACCACCCCGAAGAGGCAAACCTTTACTACCCCAATTCGATGAACAGCTGGAAGAAAGTCTGTTTCGATAGCCCCGGGGGGAGTTTTTCAGAAGGTGTGAAGATCGCCCAGTATTTGTTGAGCGAGCAGATCGGAAGTGCCGTTCCAAAAGATGCCCAATGCCTTTCGGCCTGCGCGGTGGCGTTTATGGGTGGAACAAATGATACGCAAGGTGATGGGGGCCCAATTCCCTTCCGCCAATTGCATCCACTTGGCAGCTTGGGCTTCCACGCACCTTTTATCGAGGTCCCTGAGCGGGAGTACTCGGCACAGATTGTTCAGCAGGCATTCGAAGTGGCGCTGGCAAACATTGGCTTCCTCTTGGAACGAGGAGATCAGATGAACATTCAGCGCAGTCTCGTCTTGCGCATGCTGAACACGCCCAGCGACGACATGCTTTTCGTGAGAACCGTTGGTGAAGCCTCACGTTGGGGTATTGCCATCGCCCCTGTCGCGCCGCAAGACAAGCTTGATGCGGTCTCAGTGATCAATGCCTGCTACAACCATGAATATTTTCTCCAGGACAACCTGTTGCCGATTTTTACCAAAGCAGAAAAAGTGGCGATCCAAAGCGAAGGCTCGGTAACGACCGGCACGCTGCCCGACGGTTTTCGCGGAGAGCGGTCGATGCCTTGCCAAATCTTCCAGTCAGCAGTCTCGGAATATGATCGCTATGGGCCTCTGACACATCGCGCAATCCACTCGATCACCGAGTATGAAGGGGTCTATCCTTACCAAATGTACGATCCGCAAACCCCGATCACTACGCTTTTCAACCCCGATGGTAAGCCACCTGCCCGAATTGCGAGAATTGAAAAAAGCATAGATGCCGAGGCTGTTTGCCTGGTTTTCGCCGATGGCAGGTTGAGCGATCAGGACCCTTGCCGTTGGGAGGCCGTGAAGACCAGGCTCGCTGATTTGTCCGTAGAAAACGTCTGGCGGTTCCATTGGCCATCGGGCAGCCAGACTGTTGTGGAAAAGGCTATATCCGGGACCAGTCAGGCCGACACGTTGAACGGATCACCGGCGCAAAAAATCGAGAGCTGGGACCTGCCGGAAGAAACAAACAAGGCGATCAACGATGCGGCCCAGACCCTGACTGCTCCTGAAGATGGCTGGCTCAACAAAGATTGTTGGCTAAGCAGCGCAACGGAGCGCATGTTTTGCATCGGCAGCTTCAGCGTGGCCGGATACAAGTCCATGGAAGAGTTTACAGAATGATATCTTCTATCAGGATTCTACTGCTGAGCGCCACAACTCTGGTGCCGGGCCTTGCCGCCGCACAGGACGACGCATTCTTCCTCATGTCTGGCGCTCAAATCGATTGCCTTGCCAGAAATGCGGACCGCTACCTGTCTTCCTCTGAGGACACTTTGTTCATCAGGCCCGGTGACTGCGGATCCGAGCGAACCGGCGAGACTATTAGCTTCATGGAGATGACGTTGAATGCCGCGCCAGACATCAGGATCGTTGAAGAGCAGGATATTCCCGACGAAGTCGTTGTTCTGACCCGCGAAGACCTCGCCTGTATCGCGGGTCAAACCTTGCCAGTCGTTGCAAGCCTCGTCGCCTTTTACCCCGATGGCTGCCGCGTGGTGGTTAGGGCACCATGAGCAAACCACTCGCCAACTTCGACAAGATCGCAGACATCTGCTTCAAAGTTTTCAGCATCATAGCGATTTGCTTTGGCGGAATACGCTATTTTCAGGAGCGCAGCGAGATCGCGCATAAAGAAGCCCAAAGCAGATCCCTGTCCTATATCGAAGAATATGGCAGCGCGAGATATGTGGCAGCCCGTCTGGCCCTTCATGAATTCTGGTCCGAGCGTCCGGAACTGGTCCAGTTGCTGACAAATGGCGGAATTTCAGAGAGGGCTTACCGGGCCGCTCTCAGCCAGGAGGTTTTCCGGCACGAGGCCGATCACCAGATACGCGAAGCGCTTGTCCTGTTGGACAACTTCTACAGTCAGGTGACTTTCTGTCACAGAACCGAGCTTTGCGACGCCACTATTCTGAATGATTTCTTCTGCCAGGTGGCGCGGTCCGAAGCGGTGGCCTACGTTCCTTTCTTCGACCGAATGGCTGCCGAGACCGGTGACAGCGACTTGGGCGATGACTTGTCCGACTTTGGTGCACATTGTGCCTCGGCAATCGGGAAACCTTCGAAATGACACAGGGCAGCAATCGAAAGCTGCGTTTCGTTGCTCCTTCTCCCCTGAGAAAAACGTGATGCATTCCGGTATCTACCGGGAGCGGACGGCGGGCACCGGTGCAGGGCACCGTACCTCCCGTCGTCATTCTCACTTTAAGAAACAGGTATTGAACAAGGGATTTCTTCACCGTGATCGAACCGGCTTTCCCCTCTCCGAAATCGAAGTAAACAAGCGACCAGCCTTGCCCGACCAACTGGTCCATCAGACCAACCCCCTGCGCGGCTACAACCGGATTGAAAACCTCAACGTATTCCATGATCTTATCGGATTTGTTGAATTTGAAGGTTGAGTATTACTTATTGCTGCACCAACCCGCGTCATTCTTCAGCTTGATCTGACCGGTGAAGCGAACGAACACCCCCTGCCCGTCATCCATCGCGCAGAGCTCGTGGACCGGGAAGATCATGCCTTCAAAGTTCGAGAAGGTCCGCGACTAACAGGCCTAAATCGCAAATCGACCTTTGGCGCCGGTTGGAAAGACACCGCAGTGATAGGCGGTGATATGTACGTTCCCCCTCAGCAAAAAAAAGCGGCAACGACAGCCGCATCTTCAGCTTCCTAAGCCTTTAGAAAGGCGCGCACGATGGCTTTGGTGCATTCGGCATCTTCGGGACCGGCTGCCTGGATGATCTGGCCAACGGCGTTCGCGGCACCGCGGATGCCCAGGCAGCGGTCACGACAACGACCGGCAGTTTCTGCTCCTCATTCACTAGGGCAGGATGAGCATGTCCGACAGCGTTGCATCTTCGTTTTCGAATGTCACCGTGCGGCTTGGGATTCAGGTTCAGCAAAACGTGATGCACGTCCAACACATCCTCGGGCGTTCAGCCTGGATCGGCCTGAAAGTAGCGGACCGACATAAACACCGCCGCCGACACAAACACGGCGTCTTCGCTTTTCAGCAACGGAGCCGACGAGTAGATCCCGTCGTTTAGCTGCGGCAAGGTTTCCTGCTCTTTAACGTTGAGACAGACTGGTTTCTGAGCATGGAAGGACTGGGCTGATTACCCCGCACCTACTCTGACAGCTGTGAACCATAGCGGCTGAGGATCATGTCGACGCTGCTTTCGATGGTGGCGGTCATTTCCGGTTCGCTCAGCACGTCACCGGTGAACATCATCGGCCAGAAGGCCTTGGCTTTGATCAGGCCAATGAATTCATGCCCGGCTCGTTCCGGGTCTTCGATCTGCAGTTGCCCGTCATCTGCGGCATCTTTCAGCATAGCGACAAAGATCCTCGTCTTATCCAGCTTGCCCTGAGCTACTGCCGCCATCTCGGGGTTGCGCAAAGTTTCGCTGATCACCATCCGCGCCATGGCGATAACCTCGGGCATCATCAGAATCCGCCCCTCGGCCCAGGCAAGCTCGGTCAATTGCTCGCGGATATCTCGGCCTGGTTGGTACCTGATGTCGAGCACGGCAGCAAACCGATTGGACAGTTCGATCACGATCGAACGAAACAGATTTTCCTTGCTCTCGAAGTACTTGTACAGCGTGCGCTTGGAAACCTCGGCGCGGGTGGATATGCGGTCCATGCTGGCGGCTGCGAACCCCTTCTCTTGGAATTCGGCCACGGCGGCTTCGATGATCTGGGCCTGTTTGGACGCGTTCGGTGCGCAACAATCGCTCATGTTTCAAAGCTATAGACCCATTGACAGAGCAAGGTCAAACACTAGGTAAACTCACGGGTTTACACTGGAGGAAACGTAGCATACGGTAAACCCGCCAGTTTACCGACTCAGGTAACCAGCCCAACATGGAGAGTCCCCTCATGGCCTTGACCTTGAAACTGAACGGCGAGACCCACACGGTCGATGCCGAACCCGGCACACCCCTGCTGTGGGTGATCCGGGATGAACTTAAGCTGACCGGAACCAAATTCGGTTGCGGTGTTGCATCCTGCGGTGCCTGCACCGTGCATCTGAATGGTGAGCCTGTGCGCTCGTGCCAGACCTTTGTGGAAGAAGTCGAAGATGCCGAGGTTACCACGATCGAAGCGGTCGGTGACGACAAGATTGGTGCGGCCGTCCAGCAGGCCTGGGTCGAGCTGGACGTGATTCAATGCGGTTACTGCCAGTCGGGTCAGGTGATGTCGGCGGTCGGCCTGCTGTCGGAAAACCCGAAACCGTCAGCCGAAGAAATTGACGAATACATGTCTGGCAACGCCTGCCGCTGTGCCACCTATCAACGCATTCGCGCCGGTATCCAACGCGCATCTGAAATTCTGGAGGCCTGATCCATGACCATCAACACCTCCCGCCGTGGATTTCTGAAAGGTGCCGCTGCTGCCGGTGCCGTTCTGCTGGTTGGCGCGCACCCTGATGGGGCGCTTGCGGCGGCGTCGTCCGAGACCGCTCAGTTCAACCCGTTCGTGAAGATTGATGCGGACGGCACCGTCACCGCCATCGTCAAACACTTTGAAAAGGGTCAGGGTCCTGCGACTGGCCTGCCGACACTGATTGCCGAGGAAATCGGCCTGACCATGGATCAGATCGAATACGAATTCGCGCCCTCTGATCCGAACGTCTATAACAACCTGCTGTTCGGCCCCTTCCAGGGAACCGGTGGCTCGACCGCGATGGCGAACTCGTGGCTGCAATACCGCCAGGCCGGTGCTGCCGCACGCGAGATGCTGATCAACGCCGCCGCCGACAGTTGGGGCGTTGATGCATCCGGCATCACCATCGAGGAAGGCATCGTCAAGGCAGGCGACAAGTCGGCCCCGATTGCGGACTTCGTGGCCGCCGCCGCGCAGTTGGAAGCCCCAACTGAACCACGCCTGAAAGACCCGTCCGAGTTCCGTCTGATCGGCAACGAAGCCGTCCGCCGCAAGGACTCGGCGATCAAAGGGAACGGCCAGGCGATGTACGCCATGGACGTTCACCTGCCGAACCAGATGGTTGCTATGATCAAGCGACCAGAATCGAAGGGTGGCATTGCCAAGGGCTTTGATGACAGCGCATCAAAAGAGGTCAAAGGCTATATCAACGCCGCCGTTCTGCCCAATCAGGCAGGCATCGCGGTCTATGCCGAAAACACCTGGGCCGCAATTCAGGCGCGCGACGCGATTGAAGTCGAATGGGACATGTCCGGTTCTGAGACCCGCGACTCGGACCAGATCAAAGCCGAGATCATGGCCGCACTGGACGCCGAACCCACCTATAACGTGAACAAGGCGGATATGGCAGCGGTGTCGGCGGCTATCGACGGGGCGGACAAGGTCGTCGAAAAGACCTTCTACTTCCCGCTGCTGGCCCACGCGCCGATGGAACCGCTGAACTGCACCATCGAGCAGACCGCCGACGGTGATATAGTACTGCATGATGGCGCGCAGATGCCGACCGGGCCGCATATGGCCTATCAGCAGATATTCCAACTGCCACCCGAAAAAATTCACATCAAGACGATGCTGGCCGGTGGCTCGTTCGGACGTCGCGCAACCCCGGACGCGGATTATCAGGTCGAGGCCGCGCTGGCCTTTGCCGTCACTGATCGTTCGCGCCCGGTGAAGCTGGTATGGACGCGCGAAGATGACATCCGCAGCGGTTACTATCGCCCCGCCTTCGGCCATAAGGTCCGCGTGGGTCTGGATGCCGACGGGAATATCGTCGGATGGCAGCATCAGGTCGCCGGGCAATCGGTAATTAAAGGTACACCGTTCGAGGCAGCTCTGGTGCATGACGGTATCGATCACAGTTCGATCGAAGGGATTGCCGACAGCCCGTACATGATCCCCGGCATGTCGCTGGGGCTGACCGATACACCGAAAGCCACGACGGTTCTGTGGTGGCGCTCGGTTGGCCATACCCACACCGGCTATACGATGGAGACCATGATGGATCTGGTCGCCGAAGCCGCAGGCCGCGACCCGGTCGAGTTCCGCCTGGCGCATCTGGCCGACACCAGCGACGCGGATCAGCAACGCAAAGCGGGAGTGCTGAAACTGGTCACTGAAAAGGCGGGATGGGGCAACCCTCCGGCAGGTCGGGCACAGGGCATTGCCGTGCACAAGTCCTTTGGGTCCTATGCCGCGCAGGTTGTCGAGGTTTCGGGCGATCCGGAAAACGGAATCAAGATCGAAAAGGTCACCTGTGCCGTGGATTGCGGCATCGCCGTAAACCCCGACGTGGTGCGGGCGCAGATGGAGGGCGGCATCGGCTACGGTATCGGCCACGTCATGCGCGACCAGATCACGCTGACAGGTGGGGCCGTGGACCAGTTCAACTTCCCTGATTACGAGCCTCTGCGGATCGGTGACATTGCGGAAATCGACGTCCATATCGTGCCGTCCGCCGAAGCACCGACCGGAGTTGGCGAGCCCGGCACCCCTCCCTCGGCCCCTGCCCTTGCCAACGCGATCCGGGCGCTTTCGGGCGTCAAGGTTACCTCTCTGCCGATGGTGGAAAACGGCGTCAATTTCGTCTGACGCCCTCTCGCTCCGCGCCATCCCCCTCTGGCGCGGAGCGTATCGCTTGAAAAACGCGATCGAATAATTTGATCAAATTTCGTGACAAGGCGCGCGGTCTCGATTACATCTCGGACATCCCGAGTGATGGAGACCCCAATGGACCTGAGCGCCCTGCACAGTTTTCGCGTCGCCACCAGTGACCTCAACGGTCAGATGCGCGGCAAGCGCGTGCCGCCCTCTTACGCCGACAAGCTCAGCAAAGGGACGGTGCGGATGCCGTTTTCCGCGCTGAACGTGGACCTGTGGGGCGCAGACATCGACGGCAGTCCTCTGGTTTTCGAATCCGGCGATGCTGATGGAATGTTGCTGCCGACGGATCGTGGCCCGGTACCGATGCCATGGCTGGCGGCGGATACCGCGCTGGTACCGATGTGTCTGTACGATGACAAGGGCGCGCCGTTTGCAGGTGACCCCCGGCACGCTCTTGCCACGGTATTGCAGCGCTACGCCCAGCGCGGCTGGTCCGTCATCGCAGCAACCGAGCTGGAATTCACCCTGCTGGATGCGTCGGGCGCGCAGCCACAGCCTCCGATCAACCCGGTGACCGGGCGCAGGCTGGCGGATGAATCGGTCCTGTCGATGGCCGAGATGGATGCGTTCGACGCCTTTTTCACCGAACTTTACGACGGCTGCGCCGCGATGGGCATTCCCGCGCAGACGGCGATCTCGGAAAGCGGCATCGGCCAGTTCGAGATCAACCTGAATCATCAGGACGCCCTGCGCTGCGCGGATGATACGTGGCTTTTCAAGACCTTGACGCGCGGCCTCGCCCGCAAGCACGGGTTCACCGCCACGTTCATGTCCAAGCCTTACGCAGACGATGCGGGCAACGGAATGCATGTGCATTTCTCGGTCGTAAATAATCAGGGGCAAAACGTGTTCGACAATGGCGGCCCCGAGGGCACCGATCTGCTGCGTTGGGCGGTTGCCGGATGTCTGGCTGCGATGCCAGGATGTACGTTGATCTTCGCACCGCACGGAAACTCTTACACCCGCCTTGTTCCCGGCGCACACGCCCCGACCGGAGCAAGTTGGGCTTATGAAAACCGTACTGCCGCGATCCGCATCCCCGGCGGTGCTCCCGCCGCGCGGCGGATCGAGCACCGCGTTGCGGGCGGCGATATCAACCCCTACCTGATGCTGGCCGCCGTCCTGGGTGCCGCGATGAACGGGATTGAGGACGAGACCGAACCGCCCGTCCCGATATCAGGCAACGCTTATGAAGTCGACGGCCTGCCGCAACTGGCTGGTGACTGGGCCTCGGCGATCGCCGCCTTTGAAAGTGACCCGTTGGTCGCGCGCATCTTTCACAACGACTTGATCCGCTTTTTCGCTATGACCAAAAGGCAGGAAATCCGTCGCTTTGATGAGCGCCCGTCGGATGAGCACTGGCTCAGCTATCTCGAAGCGGTTTGACCCCCTTGCCCGCCTTAATTCGGTGGGCTAGAATAAATTTGATCAAATTTGGTGACCCATGAAAATCGGCATCCTAGTGACCGGCCACCCGCCTGACGAATTGCGCAACCAGTTCGGCGCCTATGACGCGATGTTTCGCACGCTTCTGGACGGCAACGGCTTTGAGTTCGAGACCTTTGCGGTCGTGGATAACCAGTTCCCCAAAAGCGCGGATCAGGCAGATGGCTGGATCATCACCGGCTCGCGTCACGGAGCCTACGAGGACCACGCGTGGATTCCTCGGCTTGAAAAGCTTATTCGCGAAATCCAGAAAGGCGGGCAGCCCCTTATCGGCGTTTGCTTCGGCCATCAGATCATCGCGCAGGCACTTGGCGGCAAAGTCGAAAAGTTCTCGGGCGGCTGGGCCGTCGGGCGGACGGATTATGACTATGAAGGGCAGACCGTGTCCCTGAACGCTTGGCATCAGGATCAGGTCGTCGAATTACCCCAAGGTGCCGAGGTGACCGGTTCGAACGCCTTCTGCCGAAATGCCATGGTGGCCTATGGTGACACGATCTGGACCGTTCAGGCGCACCCGGAATACGGTGACGGCTTTATCAAGGGCCTGATGGACACACGCGGCAAGGGCGTAGTACCCGATGACCTGATGCAGGCCGCGACCAACCGTCTGCCCGCCAAGGATGACAACCCCAAGATCGGGCAACATATGGCAAAGTTTCTGAAGAAAGAGAGGGCCTGATGGCCGACTGGAAAGATCAGCTGCCACAGGCAGCCCGGACCTACATTGAAGGTCAGAGACTGGACGAGGTCGAGTGTATTATCTCGGACCTGCCCGGCATCGCGCGCGGCAAGGCGGTGCCTGCGTCAAAATTTGCGAAACAGGCCTATTTCCACCTGCCCGACAGCATCTTTTACCAGACCATCACTGGCGATTGGGGTGAGGCTGCGGGCGAGGACGGGTTCATCGAGCGGGACATGATCCTGAAACCCGACTTTACGACCGCCTCCGCCGCGCCGTGGACCGGCGACTGGACGCTGCAGGTGATCCACGACGCCTATGACCGGGACGACAACCCGATCCCTTTCAGCCCGCGCAACGTGTTGAAACGCGTTGTACAGCTGTATCACGACAAGGGCTGGAAGCCGGTTGTCGCGCCTGAGATGGAGTTCTTTCTGGTCGCGCCCAATGTCGACCCGGCGCAAGGCATCAAGCCGATGATGGGCCGCTCGGGCCGTCCGGCGGCGGCACGTCAGGCCTATTCGATGACCGCAGTGGACGAATTTGGCCCCGTGATCGACGACATTTATGACTTCGCCGAACATCAGGGTTTCGAAATCGACGGCATCACTCAGGAAGGCGGTGCGGGCCAGTTGGAGATCAACCTGCGCCATGGCAACCCGGTCAAGCTGGCCGATGAGGTATTCTATTTCAAACGCCTGATCCGCGAAGCCGCCCTGCGCCACAACTGCTTTGCTACCTTCATGGCGAAACCGATCGAGGATGAACCGGGTTCGGCCATGCACATCCATCATTCGATCATTGAAATGGAAACCGGGCAAAACATCTTCTCGGGGCCACAAGGCGGAGAGACAGACGCGTTTTATCACTTCATTGCCGGGCTACAGAACCACCTGCCCGCGGGTCTGGCGGTGATGGCACCTTATGTGAACTCGTACCGGCGCTATGTGAAGGACCACGCCGCGCCGATCAATCTGGAATGGGCGCGCGACAACCGCACCACCGGCATCCGCGTGCCGTTGTCCGGCCCCGAAGCACGCCGTGTCGAAAACCGCATCGCCGGAATGGACTGCAACCCCTATCTGGGCATCGCACTGTCGCTGGCTTGTGGCTATTTGGGCCTGACTCAGCAGGAACGCCCGCGCCGTCAGTTCTATGGCGACGCTTATGAAGGCGACGGAGATATCCCGCAGGTCATGGGCAATGCGCTGGACCTGTTCGACGAGGCCACCGCGCTGCACGAAGTTCTCGGCCCCGAGTTCGCCCGCGTCTACGGCATAGTCAAACGCGCCGAGTATGAGGAATTCCTGCAGGTCATCTCTCCGTGGGAGCGTGAGCATCTGCTGATCAACGTCTGAGGCGCACGATGAACCTGCTTTATTCCAATGACCGCAAAGCCGAGTATCCGGCCAGTTGGTATGCCGCGACGGCCAATCCGATCGACCAGTATCCCGCGCTGACGGGGGAAGTGAAAGCAGATGTCTGCATTGTGGGCGGAGGCTATACCGGCCTCTCCGCCGCGCTGCATTTGGCCGAAGCCGGGTTCGATGTTGTGCTGCTTGAAGCGCATCGGGTGGGGTTCGGCGCGTCGGGCCGCAATGGCGGTCAGTTGGGCAGCGCACAACGGATGGATCAGGAAGACCTTGAGCGACTGGTCGGAAACGACGACGCAGCGAAGCTCTGGGATCTGGCCGAGGATGCCAAGGATCTGGTCAAGTCACTGATCGCCAAGCATCAGATCGATTGTGACCTGAAACCCGGCGTGGCGGTTCTGGGCCTGAGCAGTGGCGAGCAACAAGAACTACATGACCATGCGGCGCATCTGTCTGACCGGTACGGCTATGACCAGATGGAGTTGCTGGACGAAGGCGCAGGCCACGCTCTGTGCCCCTCGCCAGCTTATCGCGGCGGCTATCTGGACATGGGGGCCGCGCATCTGCACCCGTTGAATTTCACACTGGGGCTGGCTCAAGCCGCCGTGAAAGCCGGTGTACGCATCCACGAATGCACCGAGGTCACAGGCATTGAGGAAGGCACTCAGGCCATCTTGCATTCCGCGCAGGGCAAAGTGACCGCCGACCACGTCATTCTGGCCTGTAACGGCTATCTTGGCGATCTGAACGGCAAAGTGGCGACGCGCGTCATGCCGATCAACAACTTCATTGCGGCGACCGAGCCTCTGGGCGCAGACGCCGCCCGCGTTCTGACCCGCGATGTTGCGGTCGCCGATACCAAGTTCGTGGTAAACTACTTCCGCCTAAGCGCTGACAACCGTCTGCTGTTCGGCGGCGGCGAGAGCTATGGCTACCGCTTCCCCACTGACATCGCGGCCAAGGTTCGCAAACCGATGACCGAGATTTTCCCGCATCTGCGCGACATCAAGATCGACTACGCCTGGGGCGGAACTTTGGCCATCACCATGCGGCGGATGCCCTATTTGGCGCGGGTTGCACCGAACATCCTGTCCGCTTCGGGTTATTCCGGCCATGGGGTCGGCACCGCGACCCATGCCGGGCAACTGATGGCGCTGGCCATTCAGGGGCAGGCCGAAGGGTTCGACACCATGGCCCGCGTGCCCGCCCTGCCTTTCCCCGGCGGCCCCGCCCTGCGCAGTCCCCTGCTGGTGCTGGCAATGACGTGGTTCGCCTTGCGGGATCGCCTCGGGGTCTGACCTTAAGAAATTGCGACAGATTGGTGAAATTTCGCCCATAAGGCGATTGAGGGGTTTTATTGCCCGATAATTAGCTTTATCTTTCCCAAATATAGAATTCGGGAAAACCAAATATGACGCTTCCTCCAAACGTTCATGACGCCGAACCCATCCCCGCAGCCGCCCGCGAAGCCATCGACGCCCTGATGCAGTCGGGCGACCTGTTCCGCTATACCGCACCGCAGGATGCTCCGGTCGCGCTGCTTGAAGCGGAATTCGCCGCACTGCTGGGCTCGAAATACGCGCTGGCTGTTTCTTCCTGCTCGGCCGCTTTGTTCCTGTCGTTGAAAGCACTAGGCCTGCCGCGGGACGCGCGGGTTCTGATCCCCGGCTTCACCTTTGCCGCCGTGCCGTCGTCAATCGTGCATGCGGATTGCGTTCCTGTTCTGTGTGAAGTGGGCGAGAACTATCGCATCGACATGGAGGATTTCGCCGCCAAGCTGGACGGCGTGCAGGCGGTGATCATCAGTCACATGCGCGGCCATACATCCGACATGGACGCGATCATGGCCCTGTGCAACGAGCGCGACATCCCGGTGATCGAGGACGCGGCCCATTCGCTGGGCACTACCTGGCACGGGCAGAATATTGGCACCATTGGTAAGGTCGGCTGCTTCTCGTTCCAGTCCTACAAGATGATTAACGCCGGCGAAGGTGGCATCCTGATCACTGACGACGCCGATCTGGTGGCCCGCGCTGTGATCATGTCAGGCGCTTATGAGCATAACTGGAAGAAACACAAAGGCCCGCACGGTGACAACTCGCCCGAGCTGGAACAGGCTTTCGCCCGCTGGCAAAACCAACTGCCGCTGTATAACCTGCGCATGAGCAACCTGAGCGCCGCAGTGATCCGCCCACAAATCCCGGAACTGGCACGCCGCGTGCGGGACGGGTTGGCGAACCACGACTATGTGGCGGATCGCCTGAACACGTCGGATTACATCGACGTTCCTGCCCCGCTGGCGCCAGAGCGCCGCGCGCCGGACTCGATCCAGTTCAATCTGATTGGAATGGATGAGGCGGAAATCCGCGCCTTTGCCGCGGCCTCTGAAACACGCGGTGTAAAGGTTCAGGTCTTCGGGCTGAGCGAGGACAACGCCCGCGCCTTCTGGAACTGGCAATTCCTGCCCGAGACCTTCGAGCTGCCGAAGACACGTGACATGCTGATGAAGGCCTGCGATGTGCGCCTGCCGGTTCGCCTGACACGCGCAGAACTGGACGTGATCGCCGATATCCTACTGGCCTCGGTGGGTGAAGTGACTGGCCCGGTCCCGGTCTACGGCACCTGACGGCTATTGCGAGCCAAGATCGAACAGTTCGGTCGATAGGAAAAAAGCTGTGACCCCATCGGGGGTTGCGGCAACGCGGGACAGGATTGCGGCCACCTGCAGACCGGTAGCCGTTTCCACCAAAAGCGGCGCACCGGAATCCCCCATCATCACAGGGCAGATCGCCGACATAACGCCGCCCTGATATCGGCGCGGCGGGCAGGCTTCGGTTCGACTGAGTATATGTGGCCGCACCCCAGGATACCCTGAGACAAAGGCCGAATTATTCTCAGCTTTCGCAAGCGGCAAAAACCCGACCTGCTGACCTATCGGCTCGCTGAGTTCCAGAACCGCCCAATCCAGATCAGCACGATCGTCAAACACCTCGTCAATGCCCTGCTCGGGATGTAACCGATACCCTGCTATTTCGGACACCGCGGCGGCTGATCCGCGCTGATATCCGGCGGCGAACCGGATGCTCGAGGGCGGAATCCACCGCTGTCGTGGGGTGTTATACAGGCAATGAGCAGCAGTCAGAACCAGCCGATCCGACACCAGAACACCGGTGCAATGGGACCTCTGATCCCGGCTGGCAAAGTTGATCCGCCCGATGGCGCGCCACGGGGCTTGATCCGCATCCAGAATCTCGCGGCTGCGAATAGCGTCACACCCGGCCCCGGACTGGGTACCCAGCCTGCAGACCGGAGACCAGTTTTCCGAATAGACACCCTGCGACAGCGCGGGCTGCATCCAAAGTAACGCGATACTCAGAACCAGCCAGCGCATCCTTGGCGCGGTCAGTTCAACTTGGAGAGTTTCTTCTGCAGCTCAGCAAGCTGCTTCTTGATGTCGTCCAGATCTTCTTTTGACTCTGGTTTGTCGTCGCCATCTTTGTCCGGCCCGGACCAGTTGCCCGACAAACCACCCGTCATCGCCTTCAGAAATGCCTGTTGCTGCGCTTGCATCGCCTCGAACCCCGGCATCTGCGACATCGGGTTCATAGCGTTCATGTTTTCCATCATCTTGCTTTGGCTCTCGCGCAGCATCTCGAACGAGCTTTGCAGGAATTGCGGCATCATCCCACCGCCCGGGATCATGTAGCTGCGTACCAGATCATTCAGCACATTCACCGGCAAAACATTCTCGCCGCGGCTTTCGTGCTCGGCAATGATTTGCAGCAGGTATTGCCGGGTCAGATCGTCCCCGGTTTTCAGATCGATGATCTGCACCTCACGCCCGTCGCGGATAAAGGCCGCGATATCCTCCAGCGTTACATAGTCGCTGGTCTCGGTGTTATACAGCCGACGGCTTGCATAGCGTTTGATCAACAGTGGCTTTTCTTGTTGTGACACCGTTTGCCCTCCCCAAGGATGATGCGTTGCAGCAGAGATTATGCGAGTGCAGAACAAAAAGAAAGGGCAGGTCAAAAGACCTGCCCAACGCGATTGCACCAGATGGGAGGAACGGGTGCGCCTCGCGGCCTTGCTTATTTAGCAGTTGCAGCTTTCTTGGCAGCTGCTGTCACGTCGTTGGTTGCTTTCTTGACGGCAGCGGTTGCGTCTTCAGCAGCTTCTTTGCCTGCAGCCATCAGCAGCTCGACGGTTTCGGTCTGCAATTTTTTCGCGATTTCAGCGAAAGCAGCCATGTTTTCAGCAGCAACTTCAGCCGAAGCGCTGGCGAAATCGGTTGCGGCTTTTGCGTAGTCAGCCGGCTCGGCCTTTGCTTTCGACATCTCGGTCAGTTTGGCCAGGGTGTCCTTGGTCCATTTGTTCGAGATTTCAGCCGACTTTTCAGCAGCTTCCAGAGCAACGCCCGACAGCTTTTCGTTCAGCGAAGCGGTCGACTTGAAAGCACCTTCCAGAGCAGTCGTGTCAACGGGGAACGCGCCCATCATTTCTTTCATGGTCGCGGTAAAGTCTTGAGTCTTTGCCATTGTATTAATCCTTCTTGCCGAACCGGGCCCACCCCGGCTTTCATCAGCTTGAGGATAATATGAATGCTGCGGCGCAGCATTTCAAGTTTTTTCTTGCTGCGCCGCAGAATTTCTTAAGTTTCAAAATGAAATCAGCCGTTTGGATTGGCTATAACATAGGTGCCAGGTGCCGGGGCCAAACGAGGATGGTCCGAATCACCGGTATCGCGGGCGGGCACTTGCTTGCCCGAACGTTTCTTCAGCCACGCTTCCCACAGGGGCCACCACGAGCCTTCGTGGAAATCAGCCTCTTTCAGCCAGGTGTCGGCATCCGACTTCAATTCCGGATTTGTGTAGTGACCATATTTTTTCTTGCTGGGCGGATTGATAATGCCCGCGATATGGCCGGATTCCGAAACTACGAAAGTCTTGTTCCGCGACCCCATCTTCTGGACACCGCGATAACAGTCTTTCCACGCCGCAATATGGTCCGTCTCGCAGGTGATCGCCATCAGCGGCACATCCACGTCGCTGAGTTTCAACTTGTGCCCGAACAGCTCAATCCCATCAGTGGCGAATTCGTTGCGCTGGCAAAGGCCGCGCAGATACTCAACCGTCATCCTGGCAGGAAGGTTGGCACCGTCGCCATTCCAGAACAGCAGATCAAAGGCCGGCGGCACCTCACCCAGCATATAACTGCGGATCGCCGGGCCATAGACCAGGTCGCGCGAGCGCAGGAACGACATGGTGCGCGCCATGATCCACGACCGCAGCACACCCACTTTGTTCACCTCTTCCTCGATTCCGTCGATAAAGTCGTTCTGAAGGAAGGGCGTGAATTCACCTTGTTCGGAGAAATCCGTCAGCGCGGTAAACAATGTGGCCGACTTGACCGATTTGTCACCGCGCTTTTTCAGCAGAGCCAGCGTCAGGCTTAGCGTGGTGCCAGCGATGCAATATCCGATCGCATTGACCTGCTTGACCTTGCAGATCTTCTTGGCCTCTTCGATCGCGGTCAGGAACCCGTCCTGAATATAGTCCTCCATCCCGGTGTCCGCATAGCTTTCATCCGGGTTGACCCAACTTACGACGAACAGGGTATAGCCTTGCTCGGTCACCCATTTGATCAGGCTGTTCTGCGCTTTCAGGTCGAGAATGTAGAATTTGTTGATCCAGGGCGGGAACAGGACGATCGGCGTTTCATGGACCGTTTCGGTCGCAGGCTTGTACTGGATCAGTTCCATCATGCGGTTGCGGAACACCACGTCTCCAGGGGTCGTCGCCAGGTTGCCACCGACTTCGAATGCACTTTCGTCAGCCAGCTTCACCACCAGTTCGCCATCGTTGGCCTCAAGGTCCGAGACGAGATTTTCAAGCCCCTTGATCAACGACTGGCCCTCTGTTTCGACGGCCTTTTGCAGCGCGTCCGGGTTCGTTGCCAGAAAATTCGTGGGTGCCATCATGTCGACAATCTGCTGTGAGAAATACCGCAGGCGCTGCCTGTCTTTTGCATCCATATCCTCGACCGAGGCGACAGCTTGGGCGATGGCTTCGGAATTGGTTTGGTATTGCTGGCGGATCAGGCGGAAATAGGGATTGGTTTCCCAAAGGGGGTTGGAAAACCGTTTGTCATCGGGTTTGGGTTCCTCGTCTTCGACCTCGCCCTTGGTCAACGCCTGTTGCGCTTCGGCAAAATTCAGTACCGATTTCCCCCAGTATTCTATCTGCTGCTCCAGTAGTTTGGCGGGATTTTGCCATGCTTCGGTCCAATAGGCCGATGCTGCCTTTGCAAAAAGATCCTGATTCGGGCCGTCCAAGGCAGGGGTATGCGGCGTTTTCACCGCCATGACATCGATCAACCGTTTGGAGAGTTCTTCGACCTTCTCCATGTTTTCTTTAAGGCGTTCAATGTTTTCTTCGGTCACTTCTGGCATCTGGTCTTCACTTGTTGTCATTTTAACAATTCCCCCCTAACCTTGCTGCTATGCAGAATAACGTCGTGTGTCTCGGGGGGCAAAGCGGCGAATGGTCCGAACATAATAGGCTGACACGCAGGAGGCCCCTTTTTCATGCGCTACATGATGACATACGACTTGATGGAAACGATGCGCAACACCAACCAATGGATGGGCGCAACTGCCAGCGCCATTGCATCTTATCCTATGTTCTCCATGGTGCCCAACCCCGCATTTAGCATGATGGCTGCCTGGGGTGAGGTGACCGAGCGGACATTCCAACGCATGGTCGCAAAACCCGATTGGGGCATTCGCACATTCACCTGCGAAGACGGCAAGGATCACCTGGTCGACGTCACCACTGTCGTTGAACGCCCCTTTGGTGATCTTGTCCATTTCCGGGTGAACGGTCGCGAAGAACAGCCCCGCAAGGTTCTGCTGGTTGCGCCGATGTCGGGCCATTATGCAACGCTGCTGCGGTCGACTGTGAAAAGCCTGCTGGTCAACTGCGAGGTTTACATAACCGACTGGCATAACGCGCGCGACATCCCTGTGTCCGAAGGCAAGTTCGATGTTGAGGATTACACTCTATACCTTGTCGATTTTATGAAAGAACTTGGCCCGGACACCCATGTTGTGGCCGTCTGCCAGCCGGTTCCGCTGACATTGGCCGCGACCGCCTATCTGGCCGAGCTCGAGCCCAAGGCGCAGCCCAGCACCCTGACCCTGATCGGTGGCCCGGTCGATCCTGACGCTACCCCCACAGACGTGACCGACTTTGGCCGCCGCGTCACCATGGGCCAGTTGGAAGAAACCATGATCCAGCGCGTTGGTTTCAAATACAAGGGTGTTGGCCGCATGGTCTATCCCGGCCTGTTGCAACTGGCGTCTTTCATGTCGATGAACGCGGATCGCCACTCCAAGGCGTTCTCGGACCAGATCCAGCGCGTGATGCGCAACGAGGCCTCGGATCACGATGCCCATAACAGGTTCTACGACGAATATTTGGCCGTCATGGATATGACCGCCGAGTTTTACCTGTCTACGGTGGAGCGTATCTTCAAGAACCGTGAGATCGCGAAGAATGAATTTGTGGTTGCCGGCCACAAGGTCGATATCGGCAAGATTACCGATGTTGCAGTCAAAACGGTCGAAGGCGCCAATGATGACATCTCGGCCCCGGGCCAGTGCATCGCGGCACTGGGCTTGTGCACCGGTTTGCCGGATTCGAAAAAGGCCAGCCATGTTGAACCCGGCGCCGGTCACTATGGCATCTTTGCCGGGCGCAGCTGGCGCGACAATATCCGACCGCTGGTGATCGACTTCATGAATACGAATTCCCGCAAGTCTTCGCGCCGCGCCGCCAACAGCAACAAGGTCGCCTGACCCCCATGCGCAGGAGAGCGGCAGAGACGACGCCCTTCTCCTGTACTTGCGGCACCCTGAGTGGGCATATCACGGCTGCCGGTGTTCGAACCGGCACCCATGTTGTGTGCTACTGCCATGACTGCCGTGCAGCTCAGCTGTATTTCGGGCAACCCGATCCGGCCCCCGGCCCCGTCGATATTCTGCAAATGAGCCCCGAAGAAATCCGCATCGACAATGGCGCAGAATATCTTGCGCTAATGCAGCTCAGCCCCAAGGGGATGCTGCGATGGTACGCGGATTGCTGCAATGCCCCTATTGCGACGACGTCGCGAACTGCCAAGGTCCCCTTCGCCGGATTCATCGTCAAACGCATCGCCGATCCCGGCGCGCTTGGCCCGATCACCACTCGTGGCTTTGTTCCGCAGCCGGACGGCAAGCAGTCACAAGAAAAAATGCGCTATGCGGTGGTTGGACTACTGACACGCCTGACGAAATCCTGGGTGTCGGGCAGTTGGAGAAACACACCGTTCTTCGACATCGACAAGGGTGAACCCGTGGCAACCCCAACGATCCTCAGCAAGGCTGAGCGCGCGAAGTATTACACATAGGCCGCCCGCGCGGGCGCTCTCAACCATTGGGCCATAGAGTCATTCACAACATGGGGCGCTTCCAGCGTCGGCAGATGCCCAGCCCCCTCGATGACTTTCAGCTCAGCGTCGGGGATCAGGTCCGCCATGAATGCGTGTTTTCGCTGCGGTGTCAGCGTGTCATGCGCGCCGCAAAGTACCAGTGTCGGCACCGTGATGCGTCGCAGTTCGCCCTGCTGATCCGGGCGCCGCTGTAAGGCACGGATCTGACGCTCGAACACCGCAGGCCCCATATCCAGCGCCATTTCAATCAGCCCGTTCAGAATGGGAATGCGCATTGGCCCGGGGGCCAGCGTGTCTGACCCAATGATCCGCCGCATCACGTCCTCGAGCCGCCCCGCCTTAGCCCCGACGAGAAGTTCCTCGCGCGCGGCTGCCAGTTGAGGTGTATCGGCCTGAGCATCCACCGCCATCAGGCACAGGCGCGACACCCGGTCCGGCGCGCGGCGAATAAGCTCAAGCGCCACCACACCACCCATCCCCAGCCCGCCCAACGCAAAGCGATGCGGCAACTGATCCAGCAGGGTCGAGGCGATCTCTTCTATTCGTTCCCCCAGTGAAACCGGCGCGACCATCACAGCGCGCTGGCGCGACAGACAATTGACCTGATGTTCAAAAATCCGTGCGTCGCACATCATTTCGGGCAATAAAACCAGCGGCTCGATCACGCGGGGCCTCGTATTATTCGACCTTTTCGGCCTGTACTCATTGCTAACAGGATGAGACGTTTTGTTGCTTCGGGCAAGTTAAACTTCAGGGGTAATTTATGCCCCGGAACGTTGGAAAATCCGCGTATCTCTGACGACGCGTCCGCAAATCCTCATCCGGCTCGGCTCCCGGGCGCAGCAAACAGCCGCGCGGCACGATATAGCTGTCGATGCGGCGGAGAGGGTTGGGCCTCCAAACCAGATTGAACGCGCAAAGCTTGGGGAAGAACCAGATTTCAGAGTAGTCCAAATGGTCGTGCATCCACCACGCCAGATCCCGCCAATCTCGCCCGGCCTCAAACTGATCGGCAAACCACGGAGTAACGATCGAGGCGCCTGCAATCCGAGCATCGCCCTCCCCCCGATCCCATATATGGCATTCCAGAGGGTTGTCGTTCCGGGCGCAGTTCAGACGGTTCTCATTCCCGAACCGGTTCAGCGAGGGCGAGCGATACCCTGACCGGACCGCAACGCGCCCAAAGGTTTCCTCAAGCGGGTCCAGCAGGGTCCGGCAAAACGCGCGGCCGGTTTCGATGGCCAGATCGGGATTGTCGGGAAGGTTCTGTTTTTCATGAAAATTCCCGATCTCGGAATACAGGAAATCCCGCATGAAGAAATGCCGGGACAGGCGCACGCGGCCAAGCGTTTCAAGGCTCCACATGCTGCCCGGCTTGCGCATCGCTACTCCACACCTATCCCTTTGAGCCAGTCCAGAATGCCCGTCACAGTAGCGTCTGTCTGTCCCGGTGACATCAACCGCCCGGCAATCACATGCGACGCGGGATCGTCCCCCGGCCCCATCGTCACAATATTGACCGTCGAGGATCCGCCCCAGCTGTCAGCCACCTTGTGCGTCCGATCCGGTCGCACCACTTGATCGTCATCCGAGAACCAGAACAACGCTGGCACCTGTGCGCCGGAAAAGTCCAGCGCATAGACGGTTTCAACCAGCACGGTCATCGGCACCACGGCCTCCCATGGGTAGACCGACGTCCAATAGGTGTTCTTTTCGGGGTCCGGGCTGGAGACATCACGTTCCTCTCCCATCACTAACGGCAACCAGTCACGCGCCCATGGCAAACCGGGAAGCCACGCGCCGGGCGTGTTCACTCCGAAATTTGGCGAAACAAAAATCATCGCTGCAACGTCCTGGCTGAGCTCCGAATCCAAGGCGGCGGCTGCAGCCAGCGTGCCGCCGGTCGAGGTGGACATGACCACAACCTTGTCCCCAACGGCCCGCGCCGCGGCCAGCCCTTCGGCCATGTCCTGCATCCAACCTGACGCCGTTGCCCCGGCCATCGCAGCACCATCCCGTCCGTGACCCTGCAACCGGGTGTAAACCAGATTGGCCCCCAGAGCATCGGCCACCAAGTCAGGCACGGGCCGAATTTCCTCGGACGAAGCCGAAAAGCCGTGCACATAAAGGACCGAGATCGGCGTACGTTGTTCTTTGAAACCGTCCTGCCAGACCACCCGTTTTTCAACACCCGGAACGATGTCGTCAAAACTGGACTCGGTACTTTCGAAATAAACCTGAACCCCCTCCCCGAATTTGCGCGGATCAAAGCGCGGGTGCAGATCAACTTCCTCGCGCGGTCCGAACCAGTAGATCAACCCGCCGAGGACAATCAGCCCCAGCAGCAGACGGCCAATTATCCATCCCAAACGCTGCATCAGGTACTCCTCATCACCTCAAGCACCGCGTTTTCGATCAACCCAAGACAAGGGCCGTCTGAAAAGCGATGGTCGGCATCCTTGACCAGCAACAGGCGCATGTCTTCCCCGCTGGCGTGGTTCAGCAAACGCATGGCCGTTTCGGTGGTTACTGCTGTATCTGCCGTGCCTTGTAGGAACCGGACCGGGAATGGCAGCTCCAGCGCGTCCCGCAAAACCAGCTGCTGCCGACCGTCCTCGATCAACCGCTTGGTGATGATGTAGGGCTCCATATAGTCCGAGGGCAGCTCCACATGACCGACGGTATCCAGAGCCGCCTTTTGCGCGTCACTGAACGAGGCCCAATAGCCGTCTTCGGTAAAGTCCGGCGCGGCTGCAACAGTCACCATTCCCGCAATCCTCGCGGGCATCGCCTTGGCCAGTAACAGCGCCTGCCACCCACCCATTGAGGATCCGACTGGAATCAGCGGTCCCTCGGTCAGTTCGGAAACGGCCGCCACCGTGTCCTGATGCCAGTCACCGATACTACCTTCTTCAAACGTCCCTGAGCTTTCGCCATGACCGGAATAATCGAAGCGCAAGAATGCTTGTCCCCGTGCCTGCGCCCAAGCCTCAAGATATACGGCCTTGGTGCCTTCCATATCCGACTTGAGACCACCCAGGAAAACGATGGTCGGACCAGTGCCTTCGCTCTTGTGATAGGCCAATCGCCGCCCCTGCGGTGTTTCCAGAAAATCCGTCGCTGCCATAAATCCCTCTTCCTCTTTGAGTGACATCATGCACGGCAGCCCAGTGGTCGCAATTCCCGAATTCAGATGTCCCGCTGCGTTAGTACCCGCCCCTTCCGCTCTTGACAGGTTATGCTGCACCTGCCAAATCAGCCCAACACATATAACCCGCAACCGGGCGTTCAGTGGGCGCCGAACCGACGAGGAGAGCCGATATGGCCCTGGATTCAAAATCCGTCTCTCTGACTTTTCCCGATGGCAATGCACGTTCCTTTGACGCAGGCGTCACGCCAGCGCAGGTGGCTGCCGATATCTCGACATCGCTGGCGAAAAAGGCCATCTCGGCCACTGTGAACGGCAAACACTGGGACCTGCAGTGGCCCATCGACGCTGATGCCGAAATCGCCATCAACACCATGAAGGATGAAGCACAGGCCAATGAGCTGATCCGCCACGACCTGGCCCATGTCATGGCGCGCGCGGTGCAGGAGATCTGGCCAGCCACCAAGGTCACCATCGGCCCGGTCATCGAAAACGGTTGGTATTACGACTTTGACCGCGAGGAACCGTTCACGCCCGAAGATCTCGGCCTCATCGAGAAAAAGATGAAAGAGATCATCAACAAGCGTGATCCCGTCACTACCGAGGTTTGGGACCGTCAGCGCGCGATCGAGTTCTACAAGGCCAATAACGAGCCCTATAAGGTCGAGTTGATCGAGTCCATTCCGGGTGACGAGCCGCTTCGCATGTATTGGCACGGCCACTGGCAAGACCTGTGCCGTGGTCCGCACCTGCAGCACACCGGCCAATTACCTGGCGACGCTTTCAAACTGATGTCCATCGCTGGCGCCTATTGGCGTGGCGACAGCGACCGCGCGATGCTGCAGCGTATCTATGGCGTCGCTTTTACCGGTAAAGAAAAGCTCAAAGCTCACCTGCATATGTTGGAAGAGGCCGCAAAGCGCGACCACCGCAAGCTGGGTCGCGAGATGAACCTTTTCCACATGCAGGAAGAGGCCCCCGGCCAGATCTTCTGGCATCCGAACGGCTGGCGAATCTACACCACGCTGCAGGACTACATGCGGCGGATGCAAGAGCGCGACGGCTATGTCGAGGTGAACACCCCTCAGGTCGTTGACCGCAAGCTGTGGGAAGCATCAGGCCACTGGGACAAGTATCAGGAAAACATGTTCATCGTCGAAGTCGACGAGGAACACGCCCGCGAAAAGGCGATCAACGCACTTAAACCAATGAATTGCCCCTGCCACGTGCAGGTGTTCAATCAGGGTCTGAAATCCTATCGCGACCTGCCTTTGCGCATGGCCGAGTTCGGATCCTGCGCGCGGTACGAACCGTCGGGGGCGTTGCACGGGATCATGCGTGTGCGCGGGTTTACGCAGGATGATGGGCACATCTTCTGCGCCGAGGATCAGATTGAATCCGAGACCGCCAAGTTCATCGCTTTCCTGTCCAAGGTTTATGCAGATCTGGGCTTCCACGACTGGACGATCAAACTGTCCACCCGCCCGGAAAAGCGGATCGGATCGGATGAAAGCTGGGATCTGGTCGAAAAGGCGCTGGGTGATGCCTGTAAGGCAGCCGGTTATGACTATGAGGTCCTTGAAGGCGAAGGCGCGTTCTACGGGCCCAAGCTGGAATTCACTCTGACCGACGCGATCGGTCGGACGTGGCAGTGCGGAACATTGCAAGTTGACCCCAACCTGCCCGAACGTCTGGACGCCAGCTTTATCGGCGCAGATGGCGCCAAGCACCGTCCGTTCATGCTGCACCGGGCGACGCTGGGTTCTTTCGAACGCTTTATCGGCATCCTGATTGAAGAACACGCCGGTAAATTACCTTTCTGGCTGGCTCCGCGTCAGGTCGTTGTGGCCTCGATCACCTCAGAGGCCGATGACTATGTGCTGGAAGTGGTCGAAACACTCAAGGCCGCTGGCGTGCGCGCCGAGGCGGATATCCGCAACGAAAAGATCAACTACAAGGTCCGCGAGCACTCGGTCGGCAAAGTGCCGGTCATTCTGGCCGTTGGCCACCGTGAAGTTGAGGAGCGCACCGTCAGTGTCCGCCGTTTGGGCGAAAAACAGACGCAGGTTCAACCGCTTGACGTTGTAACAAATGAGCTTTCCCAGGCGGCAACCCCGCCCGACTTGCTGTAACATTCGGCATCAAATTGCCGGAAATCCGGCCCCGGATTTGGGGCCGGATTGAAACATTTACCATTTTTCATTTCAAAAACAGTTTGTTAACCTTCAAGGGGGCATGTCATGTCCTGACGGGGTTGTGAGACACGGGCTCGTGAATTCAACTGCAGCCTCGCAAGCACTACCTTTGTCATTGTCACAAGCAGACATACGCAGTCATCAAAAGGGATTACCGAGATGTCGAACACCGCAAAAACACTGGTTATCGCAAGCGCAGTCGCAGCCGCCGTTTCGGGCGCCGCCACTACTGCCACCGCACAAGCCAAAGAGAAATGCTATGGCGTATCGCTGGCCGGTCAGAACGACTGCGCAGCTGGCCCCGGCACCACCTGCGCGGGCACCTCAACCGTGGATTATCAGGGCAACGCCTGGACTCTGGTCGACGCGGGCACTTGCGCCGATATCGAACTGCCGGACAACCGCAAGGGTTCGCTGGAACCGCTGGACCGCGACCTGCCGGCATAAGCCCAAGCTTTCGAGAACCGAAGGGGCGGGCCATATCGTCCGCCTCTTTTTCGTGATTGGAGGGCGCGCACATGTTGGACAATTCGACCAGACCAAACAGGCTGCCGGCCGCTCCGGGCGTTGGCTATAAACCACAGCACTTTGCGCAGATTCTGGATCACGCAAACCCCGTCGCCTGGCTTGAGATTCATGCCGAAAATTACATGGGCGATGGCGGTCGCCCAATTGCACAGCTGCGGCACCTGTCAGAGCAGTTCCCAATTTCCGTCCATGGTGTCGGCCTGTCAATCGGTGGCGAAGGACCCTTGGACCCTGACCATCTTGCGCGCCTGAAACACCTTGTCGGCTGGCTGAACCCTGCCAGTTTTTCCGAGCATTTGGCCTGGTCCACCCATGACAGCCATTTCCTGAATGACCTGCTGCCCCTGCCCTATACTGATGAAACACTGGAGCGCGTTTGCGACCATATCGATCAAGTTCAGGAAACCGTGGGGCGGCAGATGCTGCTGGAGAACCCCTCCAGTTATCTGGCGTTTGAGGAAAGCACATGGTCCGAACCGGACTTTCTGCGCGAGATTGCGCGTCGCACGGGCTGCGGTCTATTGCTTGATGTGAACAACGTCTTTGTCTCGGCCACCAATCTGGATTTCTCACCCCAAGGCTATATCGAAGCCTATCCGCTGGACAAGGTTGGCGAGATTCACCTTGGCGGGCATGATGAGGATGAAGACGACCACGGCCACCCGTTATTGATCGATAGCCACGGGCGCGAAGTGGTCGATCCGGTCTGGGCCTTACTGGATTACGTACTGGAACGCTCGGGCCCGAAACCGGTGCTGATCGAATGGGACACGGACGTCCCCGACTGGCCCATTCTGCGGACCGAGGCAGACCGCGCACAGGCGGCATTGGACCGCATCCCGGCATGAGTGTTTCGCAAACAACCTTCCATACCGCGCTGCTGGACCCGTCGGCAGCCATACCCGAAGGGCTGCTGGACGCCGCCGCCCAACCCGCCGGACGCCGGTTCAGCGTCTACCGGAACAACGTGGCTGTGTCGCTGACAGAGGCGATGCATCAGGCCTTTCCGGTGATCACCAAGCTTTTGGGAGCGCAGAACATGGATGGTCTGTCGGGAATATTTCTGCGCAAGCATCCCCCCTCTTCGCCCCTAATGATGTTCTATGGCGAGGCGTTTCCGGACTTCCTGACCGAAATGGAACAGCTTTCCCATCTGGGCTACCTGCCCGACGTGGCGCGTTTGGAACTGGCATTGCGGCGGTCATACCATGCGGCGGACAGCACACCCGCCCCGGAAGATGCGTTGGCCGTGCCGCCGGAAGATATCATGCGGGCACGGCTGGGTTTTGCCCCGTCGATGCAGGTTCTGAACTCGAACTGGCCGGTCTTCTCGATCTGGCACTTCAACACTGAAGAGATCGCGCCCAAACCCGAACCCGGCCCCGAGTCCGTTCTGATCACTCGGCCTGATTATGATCCGGCGCCACACCTGCTGCCGACGGGCGGCGCATATTGGATTGCGGGACTTCAGGCCGGGCAAACAATTGGCGACGCGTTTGAAGAAACGGCGGCCAAATTCCCCGATTTTGACCTTGGGGCCACTCTGGCGCTGCTTTTGCAGGGCGGCGCAATAACCTCTGTGACTATCGAAAGGCTGGCAACATGACTGCCCTGATCTCATTGCACAACAACACCCTGGGACGGTTGGAAATGACCGCCGGCTGGTTGACACCAACCCTGGCCCGGCTGGTCTTTGCAGCAACATTGCTGGTGTACTACTGGAACTCGGCGAAAACCAAATTGGGCAGCGGCTTCTTTGGCTTCCTGTCCCCGTCGGACGGTGCCTACGTACAGATCTTCCCCAAGGCAATGGAAGCTGTCGGTTATGACAGCTCGCAACTGGGTATTGGTCACTGGGCCATAGCGGTCGCAGGAACTTGGGCGGAATTCCTGCTGCCCGCTCTGATCGTGATTGGTCTGCTGTCGCGGTTCGCAGCCTTGGGCATGGTCACGTTTGTCTGGGTTCAGACCATCGTGGACGTCAACGGGCATGGCACCGAACTGGGAAGCTACTTTACCAACGCCGTGAGCTTGCTGGACGATCGGACACTGTGGACATTCCTACTGCTGGTGATCGTGATCAACGGCGCAGGCCCACTGTCGCTAGACCGCGTCCTTCGGATCAAGTGATTTAGAAATGTGCCTTGGGCTCGTCCGGTTTACCTGCGGCCAGCCCAAGGAAGCCCGCCACGGCCGCAAACGCCACCGGGAACATGGTGAAAACGTTGAAACCAAAGGCGTAATACATCCCCGTTGCCGAAACCAACAACAACACGCCTCCGACCAAGGCTCGTGCATGAGCCATCGCACCACCTGCGATGGCCAGAAGAGGCGCCAAGATCGACACAGCCTGAATAAACCCCGGGTTTTTCGACTGCTCCAGTAGTCCGTCGATCTCTCCGATATGCTCGATCAGTTCGATACGGCCATAGCCAAAAAAGCCCACAATCATACCGATCAGACCGGCAATGACGCCTAGAATCATAGCTGCGTTGCGCATTTAAAACCCTCTAACTTACGTCAATTCACATAGTTACCCGTTCACGCAACGCCAAGCCCTGCCTTCGTTTCAGCCGTCCAACCCAGATACAGCGTGCCGTTCCGCTCGACCAGGGGACGCTTCATCAAAGTCGGGTGATCGGCCAGCAGGTCTAGCGGAGGCCGCGCACGATCCGCATCACCCAATCCCCGCCAAGTTGTAGAGCGGGTGTTGAGCAAAGCCTCGCCGAAGGCGTCAAAAGCCCGCGCAAGCACCGAATCCGGCACACCCTCGGCCCGAACGTCGACAAATTCAGCATCTGGAAGTGATTTCAATGCCTTGCGGCACGTATCACAGGTCTTCAGGCCATAGAGGCGCATCTGCGGAGTTCTCCTGTATCTGGTTCAATTCTCGGCAATTTCGCCTGATCGTTTCGGTAATTCTTGATTTTTTACTTCACCGTGCAATGTTGAAAAAGACGAAACACGCAATTCGGGCTGTATCGTGTGGGCGATGCGGTGATGTGTTGCGGCGGCGTCAACCACTACCCCACCAATTTTGTGGGACAACGTGAAAGTAGAAGGAGACACGGGAAATGCCAACTGGCACCGTGAAATGGTTTAATACCACGAAAGGCTACGGGTTTATTGCCCCCGATGAAGGCGGCAAGGACGTATTTGTTCATATCTCGGCCGTTGAACGGTCCGGTCTGACCGGGCTCGCTGACAATCAGAAAGTCTCGTACGAGCTGCAAGACGGACGCGACGGCCGCCAAATGGCAGCTGATTTGAAGCCACTGTAAAACAACCGCATTCTGCGGGTTATCAAAACAGGCCAACGGCCAATTACCGGCCGTTGGCCAATCTTCAAAGGTTAGAGAACCTTAGCCTCGCGCCGGGTCGACTTTGGCATGAGTTACCAGTCTTGTTCCATCGCCACGATGCAAGATGTCCCGGTGACATAGGTGACCAACATGGTCCAGTCACCGGGTTTCTGGTCCAGACCTCCATCAATTGTTCAGGCCCGCGAGTGCCGGTCGCCGCGCGTTCCCAACCGAACTGACGTTCAAGTTTTTCGTGTATCCGGGCGGCGGGCTAGCAAATCACCTCGGCAATCAAGGACTTGGCCTGTGCTTTGAGTGCAAGCACAAGGCACAGGCAAATGGTTCGGATCACGGTAGAAACCGTCATGAATTGAGTCTTACAGCTTCATGACGCCTCGTTTAAACAAGCGATATGGGCGGTCAGCCTTCGCGGATACCACCGTATTTCTTCTTCCAGCGGTAATAGGTTTGTTCAGTCACACCAATTTGCCGGATCGCATCCAGACGCGGCATACCTTGCCCAGTAAGGACCTCAACCTGTCGTAACTTCGTGACAATTTCCTCTGGCTTGGGTCACTTGTCGGCCATGTGATCCCTCCGTTTTCCTAAACATAGTGGAGGACCACTTCACTGGGGGAAGACCAGGATATCTCCGACGACAAGGTCAGAGTATTCGAAGACGAAGCACCGCATCTCGATATCCCGGCCAAGGATGTCACCGGTTGGATTAAGGGTCACATGCGCCGAAGTAGCGTTTGGTATCTGGTTCGAAAAATCGCAGAGATGGCAATTCGGGAAAATGAAACAACGTCTGACGATGAGCAGGATGGATTGTCAAATGACACACAACCAAACGAACAATGAGGAGTATCAGAGCCGGTCTCCCGTCCTTCTACACCATTGCAAATCACTTGCGCTGGAGGACGGAAATAGAGCCTCTCCTGAAGAAGCGCTCGCACGCCCGAGAACTGGCTTTCCTAGAGCGACGAATTATTATGCAAAGTTAGCCAATTGCCCGAAAGCGTCAGATACAGATGGGAATGTCGGAAGAAAGGCCCAATAAGACGACCGAAGAATTCGAGAAACGTTGCGAGGTAGACGTCATTACGGTGGCCTTTCTCCTCGTCAAAGCAGCTCAGTTCGCCTCAGAAGATGGGCTAACGCGAAAAAGCATGAGCGCGGATGAGTGAGGAGAACTCGCCCCAAGGCAGTCCTAACAAGGGTAAGTGTCACCGGTTTTTGAAATTTTTAGATAGGCCGCAGTCAGCCCGAAGCGGACCTTCGCAACCAAGCTTTGCTAACTCCGAAATACACAACGAAACGGCCAGTTGCAGAGGTTGTATCGGCGGTGGCAACCAACCATTCATGTCGTCGACTAACCTGTTCAACGTCGCACTACAACTTCTCCGAACTGATCCCACGAGGACCTAATCTTCGAAGCGTTCATTTGGCTCGACCACATTTACTTGCTTCGGAACTTGGTCGGTGTCATTCCGGTCTGACCTCGGAAAAAGCGAGTGAAATGGGACTTGTCAGAATAGCCGAGCATCAGTCCGATCTCTGCAATTGTCATCTGGTTTTGTTTGAGGTGCTCCTTGGCGACATCGATACGCAGCCGTTTGATTTCGCGCGGTAGCGTTGTGCCTTGTTTTTGAAGCGCTTTCAGAAACCGTTCCGGTTGTATTCCCAGCATTCCAGCCACCATCTCTGGTCCCAAATCGGTTTCATCCAGTTTGTCGCGTAAGACAGATCGCAAAGCTGCCACCACGGTTACTTCTTCATCTTGTCGAAGTGATGCTATGGGCTTGGCAGAACCCTCAGAGACGTGGTGCAAAAACAACCATTCCACAGGAAAACTAATTTGCATTCCGGGATCAGTCCCAAGGCCAACCTCGATCCCTTTGTAGTCGATAGGCAGCCCATTGATGTATCTGCTTTCCCATCGCACACGGGAAGAGTCCCAGGACTCTCCGACGACGGTCTGCAATAGGCGTACATAGATTGCGGCACCAAAACCGGTCACCTGAATGGGTGGGACGGTTGGTTCCTGTTGCCTCTCGATACGATAAGTCGCTTTGTCTGCTTCAATGACAAGGCTGTGCCGCACAGAATTGGACTCCTGCGGCACGAGCTCAACAAAGCGGGTAAAAAACTCGAACAGCGTTTTTGTAGATTGCAAGGCTTGAGCGAAGGGCGGCCATCCTTGTAGGTCAAACGCTTCCCCTACATTCAGTCCTAGGTATCGATCCCCTGATACTTCTGAGAAAGCATTTACCAAGCCGTAAACCAACTCGGAGTGAACGAACACGGATGGGTTAGTCATCAGTTCAGCTTTCAAGCCGACCTGATCCAATGCTGGTTGCGGATTGATCTTACGTTCGGTGAGATATTGCAGAAAGGGAGCGGCTAAAGAGAGGCGAACAAAGCCCTCGCTATGCTCTCGGGAGGTGGAGTTGAAAGGCAAGCTCATAACCCTTGTTGGATTAGCTTTAAGAAGTGGCCATTTTTGCAGTCACATTCGTACATCCTAATTCAAAAGGGGCAACCGAGCCAATGAATTCCAGACTATAGTTGGCAAAACATGAATATGAAGGGAGTACTTATGTCCGGCTTACGAATGTCTCTTTGCTCGACGGCAATTGTCGCGGCAGTTCTTTCTTTTTCGGCGACCGCGCAGGCTCAGGATCAAGAAGAACCCCAAACGCTGTTTACCAACGTGCATGTCTTCGACGGTGTGAATGAGCAACGCATTGAAAATGCCAGTGTTCTGGTCGAGGGCAATCTGATCAAGTCCGTCTCAACCGATGCCATTGATGCGCCGAGCGCGACGGTTATCGACGGCGGTGGGCGCACTCTGACACCGGGCTTTATAGAGAATCACGCGCACCTGATGCTCATGGGGCCATCGATTGCCGAGATGGAAACCAACTCGACCTGGGAGGATTTCGCCATCCACGGGACCCGGATGGCCGAAATGTACCTGATGCAGGGCTTCACGACCGTTCGCGATGCCGGGGGCGCTGGCGGCGGGCTGCGGCGCGCAATTGACGCCGGCCAGATCGTCGGCCCCCGCTTTTATCCTTCCGGGGCATTTCTCGGAACACGTGGTGGTCACGCCGATTTCGCATCCTTCACATCTCCGCCGGGTGGGGTGACCAACTTTGGGACTCTGAATATGGCCCAACAGGTCAACGGTGTTGACGAAATTTACATGTATGGCCGCAACAACCTGCGCATGGGTGCCACGCAATTGAAGTTCATGCAATCAGGTGGGGTGATTTCGGCATTCGATCCATGGCAGTTGCTCGCCGGTTCGAAAGAAGAGATCGAGGCCGCTGTTCAGGTTGCCAACGAGTACGGCACCTATGTCATGGCACATTCCTACCGCAAAGAAGCGATCATCAATGCCCTGAATGCAGGGGTCAGAACCATTGAACACGGATTTCACTTTGACTGCGAGATTTCTGCTTTGATGAAAGAAAAAGGAGCGTACATCACGACGAACATCACAGCATTTGATCCAGGCCTACTTGATGTTCCGTCCGTGAAAAACAACCCCAACAGTTTGAGGAAGGCCAAATCGGCCTCGGCGACCTTCGAAGCCTATATTCCAAGCATGAAGGAATGCCCGGCGCCGCGAGGGTTCCAAACCGATTGCGTCGGGTCGGTCGAAGCGTGCAACATCCAGATCGCCTACGAGAAACATCTGAATAACCATTTCTTCGGCCCCTATGCGTCGATGGTAACCCTAACTTCGGTAGGTGGCGAGATCGCGGCACTTAGCGGTGATTTCATGAACCCCTATCCGGAAGGCAAACTGGGTGTGATCGAAGAAGGTGCCTATGCCGACATCCTGCTGATAGACGGCAACCCCCTCGAAGACTTCTCTGTCGTCGGAACGGGTGATCAGTGGTTTGGTGCGGACCCGAGGCCGGACAGCCCGGAAACAATCCGCCTGATCATGAAGGACGGTGTGATCTACAAAAACACACTGGATTGACCAGATAAAGCAGCCGGAGAGCATTCATGCGAAATTGGTTTTGCTCCGCAGTATTCGCAGGGTTGGTTTTGTGCGGTTATGATGCTGCGGCGACGCCTGGAACCGCGTTGGACTGGGCAGACCTGCTAGATCCGTCTGCGCAGGTCTTTGATGACCCCTATCGTGATCTCAGCCCTGAACAGTTCGACGATGTTCTTTTCGTTGTGCGTATACGCGGCAGGTTGCAGCAGGAGGTTGGCAGCGCCGAAGAACGGCAGAAATGGCAATTGCTTTTAGCAGAGACCGAAGACGCCTTGGTGTCAGGCGGAATTGACGTCGACTGGTTACTCGATCAGCGCGAGGTTGTGACTGAACGTCGAAGAAAGGCTGGAACGAGCGGAAACCCGCAATTCGACGGCCGAACAATCACACTCGCGGGCTTTGCCATTCCTGCTCCGAGCGATCCGGACGGCCGGCCTGTGGCGTATTTGGTGCCAGAAAGAGGGATGTGCAGCCACATGCCTCCACCTCCGCCTAACCAGATGATCCGTGTGCGGTTGAACGGGGACTGGGCGCCTAGCTATTTCCACGAACCCGTTCGGCTGACAGGCACGCTGACTATCGATCCTTCCGTTCATAATATGATGGTTGTGGATGGCCTCATGCCTATGAATGCGACTTTCCAGCTAGAGGCGGAACGTGTCGAAACTCTGGAAACCGAGGCAGACAGGTTGGAATGGAAGCAGCGTGCTGCTGATCGCATCCGCGCGGCAGGAAATCGCAAGACCGGTGGGGCACAGGCGTCAAAATGATAAGACTTCTGGTTGCCGCATTGAGCATTGCATTTGCTGGCGCAGCGTCGGCTCAGGGACTATCCGGGCCATCTTCAGTCGAAGCCGATCTTGCGCCCGGAGACGGGCTCACCGATCCGCAATATCGTTCCGATTTTCCACGCAACATCGCACCGGGTTGGTTTCAGCGGAAAGACCGACTGGCTGAGGGTGGTTTTCGGTTCAACATTGACTACCTGGCATTGGGCCAAACCACGGATGCTGATCTGGGAACCGGCGAAGCAGCCAGCGGAATTGCGCGGTTCTACGGCAGTTGGCAGGCAACTGAACGGGGGTCTCTGACATTCAAGATCGAAGACAGGCACAGTTATACTGACGTTGCTCCGCAATTTCTCGGGCTGGATGGCGGAGCCCTTTCAATCACGGGAACAGCCTTCAATGACAACGGTTTGCTTCTGACCAATTTGTTCTGGACCCAAAGGGCTGAGAATGGGTCGTGGGCGCTGCAAGTCGGCCAGATTGATGTAACGGACTTTGTGGATATCTACGGGTTGGTAAGCCCCTACAGTGGTTTTCAAAACCTGTCTTTCAATACCAACCCGACAATCAACACGCCCAACCAAGGCCTTGGTATTGCCGGTGGGGTAAAGCTGAGCGAGAACCTCTACGCCGTTGCCAGCGTATCAGACGCAAACGCCGACCCGTCCGATCCAAACTTTGATGTGTTTAGCGACGGCAATCTCTTCAAGTCGCTCGAACTTGGGTACACGTCCGGCTTTGATCGCATCTACTTCGACAATATCCATCTGACCCTCTGGCATGCGGATGCGGCTGACGATGGCAGTCGAGCAGAAGATTACGGCGCAGCGTTTTCCGCCGCATGGTTTGTTGACAATAAATGGATGCCGTTCTTCCGTGCAGGGGCCTCGAAGGGAACCGCAGCGCTTTATGAACGGTCGATTTCTGCCGGTCTCGGTTACTATGGTCGCAACACCGATTTGGCCGGTCTGGGCCTAAACTGGGCCGAAGCAAGAGGCATAGATGGCGATCAGTTCACGCTTGAAGCTTTCTACCGCTTTTCAATCTCACCCGGACTGAAGATCACGCCATCGGTACAATTCATTTCCGACCCGCTTCTAAATCCCGATCAGGACCGGATTACCCTGTTCGGTCTAAGAACCCGGATCGTTTTCTAATGCGGGGTGAAGGCAGTCACTAAGGGGTGTGCCAAAGGGCAACTAAGAGAGATCAAGCGCGTGCCGGAATTTTCAACGCCGGTCGAATGAAGTTGGGAAGCAAAGGAACAATCTATGAAGATTGCATACGGAATTCTTGCAGCCTTAGCAGTTGTGTTTTTCATCCTTGGAGGCAGCGATGCCCATGCCAAAGACAACAAGGGTAAAAAGCCGAACAAGGGGGGCAAGAACGGTGATGTCAGCATTCAGATAGAAGACAAACCCGGCAAAGGCCCAAAAGCTGTACCACCTGGACAGATCAAGCGCTACACGCGCGGTGCCAAGCTCCCATCTGACCTGGAGTTCGAGGATATTGGGGACCTTTCCAAATGGAAGCTTGGGGAGCCGGGCAAAGGAAACCGCTACATTCTGGTCGATGACGAAGTCCTCGAAGTTACGAATGACCTGTCTACCGTGGTCGATGCCGTCGGCATCGTCGGTGATCTTCTAAATTAGGCGAAAGTACGATGTTTCAGGGCAAGAACTACCTCGTTTGCCCTGACGCTGGCCGGGGCGATCATTTGTGAACCCCGGCCCAAGTTCAAAACCCGGATCCGAGGCGCTACGATGATAAAGGCCCTTCTTGTTCTTTTTGCGCTTGCTACCTTTTCGTCAGCACGCGCCCTACTCGCTCAGGAAAACGGTGCAACTGAAGTCCCGCAAACAATACGCTTTGAGGGCTATGTATAGCCCAGTCGCGAAGCAGAACTGTCGCCTTTGGTGGACAATGTGGTCAACCGGACTTTGCAAAGTCTGCTTTCTGCGCATTGCCGTAACTGGGGCATCCCGCAGCATCGGTCAAAGTGGGCTCAGTACCGCCGTTCTCTGCAGCTTGCATTATTGGCTGGTCGCAGCCCAAGGCGGACAGCGCTAGATAAGCGATAGGGCACAGGTGAACTAAGGAAACGTCTCATCTAAGAGATGCTTAGTCTGAATGGCGAGCCTTCAATGCGGCCAAAAACGCTGCATCAAATTCCTCTTTAGGGAGCGACTGATTTCGCATCCATTCCTGCAAGAATTGACGAAAGTCGCTATGCATTAAGATATAAAGTGCACTCAACGCGTAAGCCCAATCCTCCTTGCGGTTCCTAATCAACTTAGAGATCAGCGTTCCAGAAAAGCGACGCCTTTGTCTTATCGTGAGGTCACAGACACCCCAGATTTTTTAAATTGCAGCATATGCGACCTGAAAATGAGAATAGACATCCGCATCGGGCGTGCCGAGGACGTTGGACAGAGCTTCGAAATCACCTGAGGTTTCTTTACCTTCTTGCCGCGCCACGTTCGCCAGTACATCCGAAGTCACAGCAAAGTGAACGTGCCCGCTTCGAGCTAGAAACACGCACTGAGCGCAGTAGGCGTCAAATTCTAGAAAACCCTCCTGCAACGCGAACATCAATACTGCTTGCAGCCACACACCCTGGATTCCGAACTTTTGATTAACTAGCTGTCGATAAAACACATCCTCCGACAACAGCAAACCTTGACCAAGCGCAGCGAAAGCCGGATCAAGTAAATCGACAGAAAAGCTGCTGATCAGCTCCTGTGACATCTCGGGTATGTCGTCGGGAGCTTCGCTTGGTACGATTTCGCAGAAGCCAACGACGTGGTCCCGTACCTTCAACAATCGCTCATGGTACGCGGCAATTTCTTCTGCTGAATGCTCTTCACGAAAATACCGCCCGTCTTTCCAGGTAAGCGAAAGCCTACCAACAGAGTTGTCTTCGGACTCGACAGCCATTCTCGTCAATTCGTCAAGGCACGTTTGCGAGATCCGAATTCGGCCAAAAACTCGCTTGACCACATCAAAAGCGTCTGCCCAATAAATAGTCCAAGCGATCAGAGCATCGATGGTCGTTCCTTCGACACGCTTTTGAGCGATTAGTTCGAGCGCGCTGCCACGCTCGTCCGCGAAACCACGGCACACTATAATATCCGACCCGAGGCTACGCAGATAACCAGCGTATTCAATTGAAGTTCCGCCTTTCAAAGCCGCCAAAATGCTGATTGGAAAACCCTGTTTTGTGTAATATTCCGACGCTTTTTGATGCTGCTCAGCATAACCGCGGATGTAGTCAAGCACCGGTTGAACGTCGCCGTCCGCCATAGCCATCTTGGACATCTGGCGTGAGCCGGGAAACCGAATGTCAAACTCATCCATTATGATGTGGCAAGCTTGAGAATACTTGTGTTTTACTTCAGAGACTGTCCATTCCGATAATTGTTGAGCAATAACACCTGCAAACTGAAAACTTTCGCCAACGCTCTTTCCTATGCACATCTGTGCCAGCTCATTCGAAGTATCGACGACCAAACCAAATAGATGCCGCGCTTCTTTCTCTGGCTCGGCGGAAATTAGGAATTCTCGACGTTCTCCGTTGTCCCTTGTGATTGCAACCCAGCTATCGCCACTGACTTGTGGTACAGATGGAACCACTCGCTCGTTTGGTCCGAGACGCGTATTCATCTGTATCAGCCCACAATAGCCGCTGTGGGGTTCAGCCTCGTTGGGCCCTGCGCTCAGTGCTGCGTATGCGGTTGATATCGCTCGCTCAGGATACCCATGTTTCATCAAGAAATGGGCGAACCAGATTTGCTCTTCACTTTCACCGCGCAGATCAAGGTTGATCATTTCTTGGACGAGTTCATCAGCGGCGGCGAGCTTCTGCGAAAGATCCAACTGTCAGAATCTCGGGTAATTGAAATAGTCGACAGAGTTGAAGCTCAAATGCTCCAAAGAGAGGTGCGTGAAAAGGAACAGGTGACCTTTGTTAAGCCAAGAATTGTTACAAACGAAAAACCCGGAAAGGAAGTAGGCAGACCGAAATCCAAGTACAGTGGACAGCCGCACCTGTCGATTTTGGAAGAAGACGAAATCTTGTTCGAAAAGACCGAGCGCGCCAATAACCTTCAATACGGAAAATTCTTCACTCACCTGCGAAGGGTTTTCGATCTTTACGGACAAAGGCAAAAGCACTCTCCGCTACTTGCGGTAGTCAGCTAAGCATGTTTGCTTCCTGGGTATCCAGCTGAATTAGCTGAGCCCCACGCCTCAGGTACTCGTGCAAACAACACTTTGGCCCGTCTGACCGTAGTAGCCGCTTGTTGATCAAACGCCAGGCCTCCAGGTCAAAACTGGGGAAAAATGTATCGGCATCTTGGACTTGAATGTCGACCTCGGAAATCATCAACCTATTCGCTAGTGGGATCATCTCTTGGTAAATCCGTGCTCCTCCGATGCCATAAATTCGATCATATCCCGCATCGGCGGCGATCTTAACGGCCGCGGCCACCGAGGGAGCCACAAGATCCGCGGCGTCAGGCCGTGAAGATACAACGATATTTAGGCGCTTTGGCAGCGGTTTTACCGGAAGGCTATCCCACGTGTTACGTCCCATTATCAGTGCACCGCCGAGTGTTTCTCGCTGAAAGGACTTCAAGTCCTCGGGAAGATGCCAGGGGATATCGCCATTTCGGCCGATTGCGCCATTTTCGGCACGCGCGACGATCAAAGTAATCATTGCTTAGACCGCCACTGGCGCAGGGATCGCGGGTTCAGGATCATAATCAACGATCTCGAAGTCCTCGTATCGGAAATCAAATATGGACGACACATCGCGTTTGATGCGGATAGTCGGCAGCTTTTTCGGCTTGCGAGTAAGCTGCAATTTCACCTGATCCATATGGTTGGAATATATGTGGGCATCTCCAATAGTGTGCACAAAATCACCCGCTTCGTAGCCAGTAACATGAGCGAGCATCACTAGAAGCAACGCATAGGATGCAATGTTGAATGGCACGCCAAGGAACATGTCAGCTGACCGCTGGTAGAGCTGAAGGTGCATACGACCGTTCAAGACCCGAACTTGCCAGATTGTATGGCAAGGAGGGAGCGCCATGCGCGGAACATCTCCCGGATTCCATGCAGACACAATGAGGCGGCGACTATCGGGCGTGGACTTTATCGTTTCGATAAGCTGCGTGATCTGGTCAACTCCCCTCCCGAAGTACAGGGGTTCATCATCCTTTACCTGCCCAGTCGGTTGAAGTGTGGGGAAGGCTCGCCATTGATGGCCATATACTGGACCCAGATCACCATTTTCGTCAGCCCATTCGTCCCAAATCGTGACACCATTGTCGTTCAAATATTTGATGTTGGTGTCGCCAGCTATGAACCATAAAAGTTCATGAATAATTGATCTTAAGTGTAGCTTCTTGGTAGTTACCAAAGGAAAACCATCCGCCAACCGATAGCGCGACTGCAAGCCGAATAACGAGATTGTGCCCGTACCCGTGCGGTCGGTTGATTCCTCACCACATTCTAGAATGGTGTTCAATGCATCTAGATACTGCTTCAACTTTGCCCTCGCCTTTCTTTCTTCAGCTTGGACATCACTGGCCCAAAGCTAAAAGCATCGTGCAGTCACATTGACGTTCACTCAGACTAATCTGGGAACGAGACCTGTCTACGCGGCACGATATTTCAAACAGCACCTAGCCGCCCCAACTTTCCTCGTTTGAAAAAACCAGTCAGACCAATAACGGGAAAGCTACTTCCCACTTTTTCGTAACTTACTGACTTGGAAAGCATTTTCCATAAATTGGGAGTATTCACAGCACCTATAGCTTTCCAGTACCACTGCGTATAGATAATTGCGGGCAAATTCATCCGCGCCAGTTCGCGTGCCAACCCCTGCTGACCATCCTGGCTGATCATCGCCTCATAGTTGTCGTAGCACCGCGCGCTGTCGGCCTTGAGCACTTCAAGAACCCGCGCGGCCTCTTCCCCCTGCAGCGCATCGCCCCTGCCCTGATTGTTCACCTCGGACTGCGCCGCGACATGATCGGGCGCTGGGATATAGAACTCACGGTCGAGAATCGAGTAGCGCGCGGAGTATTCGTTTACATTTGCCGTGCGGTGGCGAATCCATTGCCGGGCCACGAACACGGGAAGTTTGACGAGCAGCTTGATCTCGCACATCTCGAACGGGGTCGAGTGCCAGTGACGCATCAGATAGCGGATCAGGCCCTCGTCATTCTGCACCGATTTGGTGCCCTTGCCATAAGACACCCGCGCCGCCTGACAGATCGCCGCGTCATCGCCCATATAGTCGATCACGCGCACAAAACCGTGGTCCAGCACTTGATGGGCAGTGTAAAGATGCTCTTCCATACCCGCAGCCACAACGCGGCGTGTTGGATGCGATTGCGCCCTTTGCGCTTCGATCTCGGCCAGTTGGTCAGAGGACAGCGGCATGGAATCTCCTATCCAGCAATGAGTCGCCCACCACTATATCTCGGCAATTCCCGGACCGGAACCGCGATATGTGCGCTCATTTCTTCAAAATTCAAAATGTGTCCCTGCTGCCCCTCGACACGCAATGTCCGCGCGCTAAGCTGCTGCGCATCACCTGAACAGAAAGGAAGCCGCAGATGGGGCTGACATATCTTCACACCATGGTCCGCGTGAAGGATCTGGAAAAGTCGATGGCGTTTTATGAGTTACTAGGCCTGAAGGAAACCCGCCGCTATGACAGCGAGGCCGGACGGTTTTCTCTGATCTTCATGGCGCCTCCTGGGCAAGAGGATCGGCCGATCGAGCTGACTTATAACTGGGATGGCGACGACGCTCTGCCGAGCGACAGCCGCCATTTCGGACACTTGGCCTACGGTGTCGATAACATCTACGAAGTCTGTCAGCACCTACAGGACAGTGGCGTCGTGATCAATCGCCCGCCGCGCGATGGACGTATGGCGTTTGTGCGGTCCCCGGACAACATTTCCGTCGAACTTCTACAGAACGGCGATGCGTTGAAACCCGCGGAGCCCTGGGCCAGCATGGAAAGCACCGGCCACTGGTGATCCGCTGGCTGACAGCACTGGGGCTAGCCGTTCTGGCCAGCCCGCTTCGGGCCGAAACCTGCCGTCTGGCCCTGGCTTTGGCCATGGACATCTCCACTTCGGTAGACGCAAACGAAGACGCCCTGCAGCGGCAGGGCTTGGCCGCCGCGCTTGTCGCGCCCGAGGTTACCGAGGCGTTCTTTTCCTCGCCTATGCCGGTTGCGCTCGCCGTGTATGAATGGAGCGGTCGATCCACCCAGCGCGTCATTCTGAACTGGACGATGATCTACACGCAGGCCGACCTTTTCGCCGCGGCGGCGACCGTGCAGCAATCGATCCGGTCCGATAGTGGCTCGGCAACAGCGATGGGATATGCGCTGGCCTTCGGTGCAACCCTGATGCAGAAGGCCCCGCCCTGTTTGTTTCAAACCATCGATCTGTCGGGCGATGGGTCGAACAATGACGGCTATGGCCCGGACTCGGCCTATAGACACTTTCCCTTTCAGAACACGGTCGTCAACGGTTTGGTCATCAATGCCGCCGATTTCGAGGGCGAGCTGTACCTGATCCCGTTTTTCGAAAACAACGTCCTGCACGGGCCCGGCGCGTTTCTGGAAATTGCGCAGGGGTTCGAGGATTTCGAACGCGCGATGCGGCGCAAACTGGAGCGGGAACTGAAGGGGTTGCAAATCGGCGCTCTGCAGGACGCCGCGAAAAGGATGCAAGGACTGGACCTTCCCAACGCAAATCCCATCCCGCGCCCCTGATCAGTAGATATACCGGATCTGGTCGGTCCAATACCGCTCGACCCGGCGCAGAGACATGGTGATGTCGTCGATCCCTTCCAGCCCCAGCACGCCACGGGTCTGCAACCCTTCGGCATGGCGCGAGAACAGCTTGGACACGATATCGCGGATTTCCCGCCCGCGCGGGGTCAAACGAACCCGGACCGAGCGCCTGTCGATCTCGCAGCGCTGGTGGTGCATGTAGCCCATTTCAACCAGCTTCTTGAGGTTGTAGCTGACGTTGCTGCCTTGATAATAGCCACGGCTTTTAAGTTCGCCCGCCGTCACCTCATGGTCACCGATATTGAATAGCAATAAGGCCTGAACAGCGTTGATCTCCAACACTCCGACACGCTCGAACTCATCCTTGATGACGTCCAGCAGCAGGCGGTGCAGACGCTCGACCAAAGCGAGCGCCTCGAGATAGCTGGTCATAAACCCCTTGGTTTCCGGCGCGGAGACCTGCATTTCCATACTCATCCGATCCTCCGATTCACTCGCGCTGTTTCAGGCAGCATGAATCGAAATCCCGAAAAATCGGTTAAGCCGGGTTTTCTTTATTTTTGAAAGGTCTGCGCGATATCCGCGATGAGGTCGGCAAAAACACCGGGCGGTTGAACCTGACCCGTGACCCATTGATAGAGGTCCTGATCGTTTTCATGCAGCATGGCGTCGTACAGGTCTAGACCCGCCGTATCCATCTTATCCAGATTGCGTTCGGCATAGGCAGAAAGGATCAGGTCCATCTCTTTGATACCGCGCCGCATTGAGCGCATCTGCATGCGCTTGATCCGGACTTCGCGCGTTTCGGTCACTGGGCCGACTCCAACATCAATCGCAGTCGCTTTTCCAGCCGCGCGGCACGCTCAGCACTGGCGCGCATCTCCCCGCGGATGGCACGCAGTTCTGCCACTGCGTCCACCAGTTCCAGATCGCCCTCGGCCTCGTCGACCGGGGCTTCCATGCCCTCACCCTCGCCAGTCAGCAGCCACATGATCGAGACGTTGATCATGCCCGCCATCATCGACAATCGGTTGGCGCGTGGTTCGGACAGATCGTTTTCCCAGGCCGCGATCGTTGCCTTCTTGACCCCCAGGCGCCGGGCCAGCTGGGACTGTGTCATCCCTGCGGCCTCACGCGCGCCCGCCAGCCTGTCCCCGAAAGTCGCTGCATCTGCTCCATACCAGTCGGTTTCGTCGCTCATCGGGGTCTCCTAATTCATTATTCATACAGCTTGATCGTCATTCGGGCGCACCCTATGACAGACAGGTTGAACATACAAACCGAGGTCGACCATGAGTTTCCTGTCTGCGACACTGTCACGCGTAAAACCCTCTCCGACCATTGCAATGACAGCAAAAGCGGCTGAGCTGAAAGCCGCCGGTCGCGACGTGATCGGCCTGAGCGCGGGCGAGCCGGATTTTGACACTCCGCAGAACATCAAGGACGCGGCAGTGGCGGCGATCGCGGCGGGTAAGACCAAATACACCGCGCCAGACGGCATCCCCGAGCTGAAACAAGCCGCCTGTGCCAAGATGAAACGCGACCATGGGTTGGATTACACGCCTGCGCAGATCTCGGTTGGGACCGGAGGCAAGCAGACCCTGTACAACGCCCTCATGGCGACAATGAATGACGGCGATGAGGTCATTATCCCCGCACCCTATTGGGTCAGTTATCCTGATATGGTGCTGTTGGCCGGGGGCACTCCGGTTGTGGTCGAAACGACGCTGGCAAACAGCTTTAAGCTGACCGCCGAACAGCTTGAGGCCGCAATCACGCCCAAGACCAAGTGGTTCATCTTCAACTCACCGTCCAACCCGACCGGCGCGGGGTACAGCAGTGACGAGTTGAAGGCGCTGACCGATGTATTAATGCGCCATCCGCATGTCTGGATCATGTCCGACGACATGTATGAGCACCTGGCCTACGACGGTTTCGAATTCTGCACCCCGGCCGAAGTCGAACCCGGCCTCTTTGACCGCACGCTGACCTGCAACGGGGTCTCGAAAGCCTATGCCATGACCGGATGGAGGATTGGGTATGCCGCCGGTCCGGTTGAGATCATTGCCGCGATGCGCAAGATCCAGTCACAGTCTACATCGAACCCTTGCTCGGTCAGCCAATGGGCTGCGGTCGAGGCGCTGAATGGTACGCAAGCGTTTCTGGCCCCGAACAACGAAACCTTCAAACGTCGCCGCGATTTGGTCGTACGGATGCTGAACGAAATCGACGACATCACCTGCCCCACCCCCGAAGGCGCGTTCTATGTCTACCCCTCAATCGCCGGGCTGATCGGTAAGACCACACCGGCGGGCACGGTGATCGACTCGGATGAGGCTTTCGCTACCGCCCTGCTGGAAGAGGCAGACGTGGCCGTCGTGTTCGGCGCGGCCTTCGGCTTGTCGCCGAACTTCCGCGTCAGCTATGCAACCTCGGATGAGGCCCTGTCCGAAGCCTGCACGCGCATTCAGCGCTTCTGCGCGTCCCTGACCTGAGCCGGAGACCCCGATGACCGCAGAACTGCCAGAATACTATTTCCGTATCCGTGAAAACGGCGCGGTTGTTTTCAGGATCGACACTGAAAATCGCCAGCGGCGGATCGAGATGGATCAGATCGCGGTCATCAACATTCGCAACGGCGAGGTGAAACCGCAAGGCCAGCGCGCCCTAACCGAATCCGACCATACAGAAATTGCTCGCTGGATAGAGGAACGCAAAGCCCTGTTGGCGCAGCGCGATATCGACGACATTCATCGCGCGGTCGACTACATGAACCTGACAACGCAATGGGCGCAGTCCAAGGCGTCGGAAGAACAACTCGAGGATGTCACCGACCGATTGCTGCTGGCGATGCACGATCTGCGCACCGTACTGGTGCGCAAAAAGGCGGATCGGCTGACCAAGGGCTGACCGGGAGGCTATTCGGCCGGAACGCCAACCCCACGGACCGATCGCATCCAGAACCGCGCCATCAGCAGAACGGCGGCGCAGGCAAGGCCAAGCACGAGGCCCAGCCAGATGCCGATCCCGTCCATACCCTGCACGAAGCCAAAGTAGTACGACGCCGGTATCCCCACGACCCAATAACTGAGTCCGGCCATCACCATCGGCACCTTGGCGTCCTGCAATCCGCGCAACAGGCCCAGCGCAATCACCTGCGCCCCGTCCACCAGTTGGAACAGAGCGGCCATGGCCAGCAGCCCGGTGCCGATGGCCAGGATTTGCGGGCGCTGCGGATCGTCTGATTCCATGAACAGCGAAATCAGCGGTTCGGCACAGGTCAGGAACAGGATAACCGTGAATACGGATACCACCAGAGACATGCCCGTCACCGCGATCGCACCCTTTTCCAGATGCGGGCGGTCTTTGCGCCCAAGGGCATTCCCCGCCCGGATCGTTGCCGCATTGGACAGCCCCAAATGCACCATGAACGTGGCCGAGGCCAGGTTCAGCGCGATCCCATGTGCCGCCAGCGGCACCTGCCCCAGCCAACCCATCATGATGGCCGACATGGCGAACAGGCTGACCTCGGCCAGCGTCGTCAGGCCGATGGGTACGCCAAGGCGCAGGACGCTGAAAAAAAACTCCCAATCCGGGCGCCAGAAACGTTGGAACAGGCTGTGTTCCGGCAACACACGCACCGCATAAATCACCACAAAGACCAGCGACACGATCTGCGTCAAGACCGAGGCGATGGCCGCGCCCATCACCCCCAATTCGGGCGCGCCCCAGTTGCCGAAGATCAGCGCATAGTTCGTCACCGCGTTCACCACCGCTGCGGTGACGGTGATCCACAGTACGATCTGAGTCCGTTCAAGCGCGGCCAGATAGGATTTCAGCACCATCACCAACAGCGCCGGGAACAGGCCCCACCCCGCAACACGCAGGTATTGTGAAGCAGTTTCAGCGACTTGCGGGTCTTGCTTCAAGGCGATCAGGATGGGTTGGGACCACCATAAGAGTGGCATCATCAACGTCGCATAAATCAGAGACAACCACAGCCCCATGCGGGTTGAGCGGCGAATGCTGGTCTCATCCTCTTCGGCGGCGGCCGTTGCCACCATGGGCATCACTGCCCAGCCAAACCCTGCGCCGAACAGAAACAGCACGAAGTAATAGCTGCTTGCCAGTGTCACGGCAGCCAGAGCCTCGACCCCGTACCAGCCCAGCATGACCGTGTCGGTCAGTCCGATCGCGAACTGCGCCAGATGCCCGCCGATCAACGGAAAGCCCAGCACGGCAATGGCCCGAAAATGGCCGCGATATGTCATCACCTTGTTCATCCCATCAGCCTTATGCCCGGCCAAAGGCCGGGACAAGAGGTGATAAGGTAAATTTCAGGTTGAGACTATCGGTGCACTAACAGTCGGCCTAACCGGTCACTACGTTTCCGGGTGCAGGGTATTGCCCAGAATATGCTCGGATCGATGGATCACGTGATGGGCCTGCCCTACGATCAGAGGATCGGGTTGCCCCACGATACCGTGATCCTTGTCCGGGTAGTCCAGCGTCGACAGGAAATGGCGCATACAATTCAGACGAGCGCGTTTCTTGTCGTTCGATTTTACGATTGTCCAGGGCGCGTCCGCAGTGTCCGTGTAGAAGAACATAGCCTCTTTCGCCTCGGTATAATCATCCCACTTGTCGAGGCTGGCCTTGTCAATCGGCGACAGTTTCCACTGTTTCAGCGGATCAGTCTCACGGCTTTTGAACCGGCGCTGTTGCTCGGACTGCGTGACAGAGAACCAGTATTTGTAAAGCTGAATGCCCGAACGGACCAACATCCGCTCAAGATCCGGCGTCTGACGCATGAACTCAAGGTATTCGTTTGGCGAGCAGAACCCCATGACGCGCTCAACACCTGCGCGGTTGTACCAGGACCGGTCGTAGAACACCATTTCGCCAACCGTCGGAAGTTCCTGAACATAGCGCTGATAGTACCACTGACCCTTTTCCTCCCAGGTCGGCTTGTTCAGGGCCACAACGCGCGCCTGACGCGGGTTCAGGTGCTCCATGAAACGTTTGATTGTGCCGCCCTTGCCGGCCGCGTCTCGACCTTCGAACAGCAGCACAAATCGCTGACCGGATTCCTGCGCCCACAACTGAACCTTCAGTAATTCAGCTTGCAGCTCAGCCTTTTGCGCCTCATAGGATTTGCGCGCCATCTTGCGGCCATAGGGGTATTTGCCACTTTCAAACGCCTGCCGAATTTTCTCGGGGCTGGGCTGAGAAGGCGCGGTTTTCGATGTTGGCGAGATTTTGACGGGGGATTGTGTTTCTTCGATTTTTACAACAGCTTCCATTCAGTCTTTCCTTTTTTCACTATCCGCGGACACGACTAGCAGAAGACGCTGTTATTCGCTTTGATTGGCGTCAAATTGATGCGCGAAAAACCCATCAATTCGAGGAGAAAGAGGAAGGTTGCAATGAACACCGACATCGTCGACCTGAACGGCCAGTCCTTCTTTCTGCGGCGCTGGGGCGAACCCGACCTGCCGCCTTTGGTGATGTTGCACGGCTTTCCCGAATATGGCGGGGCCTGGAGCGATCTGGCCCCACATCTGGCCAACCATTTTCATTGCATCGCACCGGACCAGCGCGGCTATGGGCAAAGCTGGTGTCCGGACAGGGTTGACCATTATGCACTGTCGCGACTGGTCTCGGACGTGGCGGCGCTGATTGAACAGTTCGAAGCACCGACCTGCATCTTGGGGCACGATTGGGGTGCCTCAGTGGCCTATGGTCTGGCCATGTTCCGCCCTGAGCTGGTCAGCCACCTGATCATCGCAAACGGCGTCCACCCGGGGCCGTTTCAACGCGCCATGGCAGCCGGTGGCGCGCAATCCGAGGCATCGCAATATATCAACGTCCTGCGCGCGCCGGATGCTGCGTCACACTTCTCGGCTGACAATTTCGCGCGACTCGAACAGTTCTTTCGCTTTGGCATGGGCGTCGATTGGCTGTCGGAGGAACGTATGCAGGACTATCGCTCCGAATGGGCCCGGCCCGGTCGGCTTGAGGCGATGCTGAACTGGTACCGCGCCTCGCCTTTGGTCGTCGCCATACCCGGAGAGCCCCGCACCGATCTGCCCGATTTGCCGCTGGACCGCCTGATGGTCCGTTGTCCGCACCTGCTGCTGTGGGGGCCTGACGACAAAGCTCTGCTGCCCGAGGCCACTGCGGGTTTGGAAGAATTCGCACCCGACCTGACCCGCGTCGTAATCCCAGGCACCGACCACTGGCTGCATCATCAGAAACCGAAGGCCGTTGCACAGGCCATTCTGGACTGGCTCGCGGACTAACCGCTTACGAATGCCCCCAATCCTCGGGGTCGTCCGAGTTACTCGGCGACAGGCCCAGAATGTCTCCGTCAGTCGAGCAGCCCAATCCCAGAACCGTCCGGTTCGCATAGGCGAAGTAAGCACAGACCTGATTGATCTCGAGAATCTCGCCGTCATCCCAGCCAGCATCCCGCAGGGCCTGAACATCCGCCTTAACCATTTCCGCCGGAGCTTCGGTAAGCTTGCGTGCATAATTCATCGCCGCGATCTGCGCCTCATCCAACGGAGCGGCGCTCAGAGACCCCGCCTCGATCGCGGTGCGGATAGCATGACCCCGATCCGGGTCTTTCAACAACCGTTGAAGACCGCTGAAATGATGCTCAACACAATACCCGCACTGGTTCAACGAACTGACCCAAACGCCCAGAACCTCAAGAAACCACTTGGGAACCTTGTTGGCGGAATGATGAAGCACGTTCTTGTAAAGCGACATGTGGCCTTCCATCGAATGCGGCCGCAGGGAATGTGCCATCATGATGTTATCAACGTTGTTGCCCGGCCCCGTGACCCGTTCGTAAAGCTTCCGCAGCTTGCCGTTGGCCTGGTTGAACGGAACAGTCTTGATCCAGCTCATACAGTTTCCCTTCTTTTTGTCGCTCCATCCCCACTCCAGTGTCGCCCCGACCATCGACAAGACGAAACTGGATTGGTCAACCATGTCAGGCTAAGCTGACGTAAGGCAAGGGGGAGTATCCGATGGAAATGGCGGAAAAAACGGTCGCGGACTGGTATGCCAATCACCCGATTTCTGCACCGCATATTCTGACAAAGTTAAAGGACATCCGTGGTTCGCTGGATGGTATTAACCCTAAGGAACTCTACCCCTATGATCAGGATCACTATGACGGGCTCGAGGCGAACGCCCGGCTAGCCGACAAGGCCCGGATGAACGCAGGGGACAGTGTTCTGGATGTCTGCGCCGGGCTGTGCGGCCCTGCGCGCTGGTACGCGTCCGAGCGCGGCGTTCAGGTGACTGGTGTCGACATCAGCCCCAACCGAGTCAAAGGCGCGCAAGAGCTGAATACGCTGGTCGGGCTGCAGGATCGGATTCGCCCTGTTCTGGCCAGTGCGATGGATATGCCCCTTGACGATGCGCAGTTCGACGCTGCGGTCAGCCAGGAATCTTTCTTGCACATCCCCGACAAATCGAAAGCCCTGCACGAGGTGTTTCGTGTTCTGCGCCCTGGCGGTCGTTTTGCCTTCACCGATTGGGTGATGCACACGCCTTTGCCGGAAGATGAGATGGAACAATACCGCCAGCGCTTTGCTTGCCAGTCGCTGCTGAGCATTCCTGAATACGAATCCCTGCTCCGGCAGGCTGGATTCGAGATTGTGTCAGCCGACGACATTACCGGGCCGTGGGGAGATATTCTGGCGCGGCGGCTCAGCATGTATCAAACTCTGGATGCCGAGGCCGAACGCGCGGGCAATCCCTCCAAGGGGGGTGACTTCCTAAAGATGTACGCGAAATTTGTCGACGACGTGCAGCAGCGGCGCATCGGCGGTGTGCGCCTGACCGCTGAAAAACCTCAATAAGCCCACGCAAGTCAGCACCGTTGCTCCCGTAATCACAGACACGGGGCGGTATGTTTCGCGCGTTCAGCACAGCCAAATGCCCACAACACCTCGCGCCCCTCTTCCCCCGGACCACATCACCTGCCATAATGGGACCCAACCTAAAAACAAGAGCAGCACCGATGCCCGACGATCTGTTGACGCCCAGCGCGACCACCACCTATGACGCCTCCTCGATCGAGGTGCTTGAAGGGCTGGAGCCGGTCCGAAAACGCCCTGGTATGTATATCGGCGGCACCGATGAGCGCGCGTTGCACCATATGGTGGCCGAAATCCTCGACAACTCGATGGACGAGGCCGTCGCTGGACATGCCAACCGGATCGAGGTCGAGCTGCACGCCGATTACGCCCTGACCGTGCGCGACAACGGGCGCGGCATTCCGATCGATCCGCATCCGAAGTTCCCTGACAAATCGGCGCTTGAGGTCATCCTGTGCACCCTGCACGCAGGCGGCAAGTTCTCGGGCAAGGCGTACCAGACCTCGGGCGGTCTGCACGGCGTGGGTGCATCCGTGGTCAACGCTCTGTCGGATTCCATGGTCGTGCAGGTGGCGCGCGACAAGACGCTGTTCGAACAACGCTTCTCGCGCGGCGTTCCTTTGGGTCCGGTCGAGAAAATCGGCGCGGCCCCCAACCGGCGCGGCACGACAGTGACCTTCCACGCGGACGAGGAAATCTTTGGCCATCACCGCTTTAAACCTGCGCGCCTGTTCAAATCCATCCGCTCCAAGGCTTACCTGTTCTCGGGTGTTGAAATCCGCTGGAAATCCCACATCGACGACGGCGAAACCCCGACCGAGGCCAGCTTTCACTTCCCCGGCGGCCTGTCGGATTACCTGAAGGAGACGATGAACGGCTCTTCCACTTATGCCGAGCAGCCCTTCGCCGGCACGGTGGATTTCAATGAGAAATTCAGAACGCCGGGCAAGGTCGAATGGGCGATCAACTGGACGCCCTCGCGTGATGGGTTCATCCAGTCCTACTGTAACACCGTCCCCACGCCTGAAGGCGGAACCCATGTGGCGGGCTTCTGGGCTGCGGTCCTCAAGGGGATCAAGGCCTATGGCGAGCTGATCAATAACAAGAAAGCCGGTCAGATTACCCGCGATGATCTGATCACCGGCGGCTGTGCTCTGGTGTCGTGCTTCATCAGCGAACCGGAATTCGTCGGTCAGACCAAGGACCGTCTGGCCACGGTCGAGGCCCAACGGCTGGTGGAAAACTCGGTCCGCGACCATTTTGACAACTGGCTGGCCGCAGACACGAAATCCGCCGGCGCGATCCTCGACTTCCTCATCCTGAGGGCCGAGGAACGTCTGCGCCGTCGGGCCGAGAAGGAAACACAACGCAAGTCCGCCACTAAGAAACTTCGTCTTCCCGGCAAGCTGGTGGACTGCTCTAGTTCAACACGCGACGGCACGGAACTATTCATTGTCGAGGGCGACTCGGCGGGTGGGTCTGCAAAAATGGGCCGCGACCGCAAGACACAGGCCCTGCTGCCCCTGCGTGGTAAGATCCTGAACGTGCTGGGCGCGGCCAGTTCGAAACTGGGCACCAATGCCGAGATCAATGACCTGACGCAGGCGCTGGGTGTCGGGCTTGGCACCAAGTTCAACGTCGACGATCTGCGCTATGACAAGGTCATCATCATGACCGACGCGGATGTGGACGGGGCGCATATCGCCTCGCTGCTGATGACGTTCTTCTTTACCCAGATGCGGCCGATGATCGACGCGGGCCACCTGTACCTCGCCTGCCCGCCGCTGTATCGCCTGACCCAAGGTGCCAAGCGCGTCTATTGTCTGGACGAGGCCGAGCGCGACGCGTGGCTGGAGAAAGGTCTGGGCGGCAAGGGCAAGATCGACGTCTCGCGCTTCAAGGGTCTGGGCGAGATGGACGCCAAGGACCTGAAAGAGACCACGATGGACCCCGCGTCCCGGAAATTGATCCGCGTCACCATCGACGAGGACGAACCCGGCGAGACCGGCGACCTGGTCGAGCGCCTGATGGGCAAAAAACCCGAACTGCGGTTCCAGTACATTCAGGAGAACGCGCGGTTTGTGGAGGAGTTGGATGTTTAATTGGTTGTCCAACTTATATTTGAGCCACAGCGGCTTTATTAATGGTGTAGCAAGTACAATTACAATTTTAGGAGCTGTTTGGGGCATCAGAAACTACAGGAATTCTCAAACAAAAAGGATTTCCTATCAATGGGAGAGAAGTACTCGTGTGAGTTCCGACCTTCCTACAGGCTACTCGTTAAAGATCACCTCTCAAGCAGGTACTGGAGACCACCTAGTAACCGACTGCATTACGATACTGAACAAAACTGATATCACGATTACCGATGAGGACTTTGTCAAACCAATCCACTTCGAACTCAAAAATGATGGTCTGGTTTTTGATGCACAAGTTGTGGATTCAGGAAATGGAGCAACGGCAAATCTAAGGCGAGATGATCTAAGTATGTCTTTGACAAACATTTATGTCCCTAGGGTCAGGACTCATAGCCAATAGATGACGAGTGCTGCGAGGGCGATGGCTGACAGGAAGACCTTCGGGCACCTGTCGTAGCGGGTCGC
>NZ_JBQFZU010000027.1:0-55298 GCF_056542405.1 Ruegeria sp. AD11(2025)
CCCATCTCGGTCGTGCGGCCTATGAACGTGTCGCATAGCGAACCGGGGAAAGGGGAAAATGCGGCTCAAGCGCTATTCGTGCAACGCGGTCCCCCTGATCCGTTTTCAGATTCAGCGTCAGAGCTTTCTTTCCGCGTGAGATCATCCGAAAGGCCGGATCGTCAAAGGTGGGGCCATTTGGCTGATCGATCCGGATGACCTCGGCCCCCATGTCGGCAAGCATCATGCCGACAAGAGGTGCGGCCAGGTATTGCCCGAAATCAAGGACACGAATATGAGACAGGGGACGATAGGTCATGAGAACTTTACACAGACTATTCGTTAGGGGCTTGAAGCTCCAACACAGAGGAACGGCAAACTAGATAAAGGTACACCGGCCAAAATATGATGCACCGTATAGCAAATTGTTTTGGTCAGAGTGACACGCCTCATCTTTGGTTCTCTGAACGCCTTGCTGGTTCTTGAGGTCGCGGTGCGCCATGCCTGCTTGTCCCGCGCCGCCGAGGAAACGGGGCTGAGCCAACCCGCTGTTTCCAGGTGTATCTCAACGCTGGAAAACCGGCTGTGACAGGCGCTGTTTGAACGCAACAACAACCAGATCGTTTCTTCACCCGCTGCTGTGCGGCTGTCCGATGTAGTGGCTCTGGGTGTCGGTCATCTGGATCAGGTTTGGACCAAGATTTCGGGGCGGCCTGATCGGCAGGAAGTGCCGCTGGCTCGCTCATTCGGTTTCGCCGACCAACGGTTGATGCCGCGCTTTTCGAGCCTTCGTGAGCATCTTGATGAGTCAAAAGTCCGAGTGGTGACCACTGACCATTTGAGCGATATTGATTTAAGCCGGTTGGATGCGGCCATGGTCTGGGACACTGACGGATTGCCGGACCGGCCGTTCATTCCTCTGATCAAACTCGAGGTGTTTCCCATCTGCAGCCACGAATTCCTGGCGTCCCACCCTGAAGCAAAGGACGATATCTCGCAGCTATCGCCGTCATTTTCTGCGTTTCGATGTGAGGGAAACGACCGCATAATGTTCTGCGCTATCGCCCACTTGCGCCGGAAACCGTCGCACCAACGGACCAAAGGCCAGTCATGCACTGGCATTCAAGCTGGACCACTTGGGTGGGGCCGAACACTTCATGTTTAGCGGTGAATTCAAGCTAAGCACCAAAGTACTATGGTATCTCTCGCGGAATGGAGCAGATCAGTGGAGATGGGTATGAAGGTGTAGACGCCCCGTTGGCCTCAACGTGCCATTGTGGGTTCGCAAACAAACAGAATAGAGCCCCTTTGCCGCACTGACCAATCCGTATGAGACGAAGTTCAATCCGGCAAACCAGCTTTCCGAAGATCTCCGACAAATCTGTCAAGATCGAGTTGTTGCAGGTTTTCGAATGCCAGACGGACGCGCGAACATGTCATGTCGGGCCGTTTTTCTTTGCTCTGACGGATTACTTGTATCGCCTCGTTTGTGGCTTTCTGCCGTATCAGAATGACCGCCAACACAAAGCGACCGAATGGATCAACCGATTTTCCCTCCAATGCTGTTCTTGCGCAGGTTTCGGCCTGTTCATGCTTGTCGAGAACATAAAGGCAAAAGGCTTTGGCCAACAATTTCACCTTGAAATATGGACCTGATGGCCCAAACCGAGTTGCGGTGTCAAAATGCGGTAGCGCAAGCTTGGCCTGCCCATTTGCGAGATGCGCATATCCAAGAACCAAATGAGCGTTTGCCGCACTTGGGTTGAGACTGACTGCAAGTTGTGCCTCTGCAATCGCGGCATCGTGCTTGTTGAACTGGGTGTAGGCACGGGCGAGACTGGCATGCGCGAAACTGCTTTGCTCATCCAGGGCCACGGCGCGCTCTGCGTGGTAGAGTGCGCGTCGTTTGGCCTCTTCCCGATCCTTAACCTGGACAAAGAACAGTTTCCTAAGCTCAGCGTTTGCCATCACTGCGTGCGCAAGTGCATAGTCTGGCGTAATCTCAATGGTTCTGATTAGAATATCTTTGGCCTTTTGTGTGTCATCATCGGTGAACTTATATAGATGCCACAGTGCTTTTTGAACTCTGTCCCAAACGTTGACCTCACCTCGTTTTAGTCGGGCTTGTTCGCGCACATCGAACCGCAATTCCCAGTCTATGTGTCCGACTACGGCTGACGCGATTTCCTCCTGCAAGGAAAAAACATCTTCTGTTTTGTGGTCCAGGCGATCAGCCCAAAGATCATGCCCATTTGATGTGTCTACAAGATGGGCGGTTACGCGAACACGCTGATCGTCATAACGCACACTGCCCTCTACCAAATAGTGGGCGCCGAGACGTTGTGCGATCTCCTCGCCGGCTAAAGAAGCATCCTTGAGGAGCTTGGTGGAAGTAGGTGAGACCACCGACAGCCAATCCACTTTTGCAAGTTCAGTCACAAGTTCATGGTTGATGCCAGCCACAAACCCATTGTTGTCGTTTTGTCCGCTGAGACAGTCAAAAGGCAGCACTGCGATTACTGGCTTTTGTGGCGTTGGAAGCTGGGTCACTATCCTATCAAACAGACGGTCTTTTTCGGCTGGTGGCTCTGTTTTTGGTGCAAGTGTTACGGTTTCAGGTTGAGAGTCGGGCAAAGGTTCATGTGTTGTCGGTATTTGGAACACCGGCCCATGTCTGGGCCAGTCAACATTGTTGAGCGTCATGTAGTCTTTGAGATTGTGAGCTGCATACAAGAATGCGTGGCTGCGAGCGCCGACGTTGAGTTGCTTATTTGCGAAATTTAGGCCCACTGCGACCCGGGCCAGCAAGTATTGGCTTTCCATAAAGCTGAGCCGATGACTTTCGTGACGTTCAACCCAACTCATCGCCCCACGCCGCAGAGTTCTGACAAACTCGACGATCCCTACATCATCCTGCCAAAGCCCCAATGTGTGGTGTTTTGAATGAAAGAGGCCAAGATCATCAAGGATGGCATCCCATTGCGCAGGTATGCAGTTTCCGCGCCGCGCCAGAAGGTATGCCAACTCAAAATACGCGTGGTCGTAAAACAAGAACTGCTTGTCTTCGTACAGCGCCAGATCAATTAGATAGTAATCGGGATCACGGCTTTGGTGCGATCGAACCAATACATTGTACCCATGGAGATCCCCATGCACCCGTCCTTTTGCCGCTCTTATGCTCAATCGGCTTGGCAGGTTCTCGTCGTAGGCAAAGGCCAGCGGGTTCGGGTACCAATGCCCTTCAAACATTAGGCAACGTTCGCTGGGGTCATGACCGCAAACATCCGAAAGGAAATGGTGGAGCCGACCTGACTCAGGATTTAGTCTGTAGCCAAGCCATCCGGAAAGCAGTTCCCTGGGCGAGTGCAATCCGGGCGCCATTTCATAATCGACGTTCCAATCATCAAGAAGGCTTCTCGACAGCCGCTGAAGAACATTCAAGGCCAACTCGTAGCCGCAGTCGTTCCAAGGAAGAGAGTATTCCAGCCCTTGCGCCACAACTGTTGAAAGGATCGCGATCTTGCCGTCGTGTTCCAAAGAGTGAACTATGCGTGCCAGATGCTTTGATCCAAATGCGGGAACCGCCTCAAACGCCTCCAGATGTCTTTGGTTTTCGGTCTTTTCCTTCCAATCCGGATCGGGAAGGGCGTCAAATTTGAGAATGGCCTGACCGCTGAAATCGTCGCAAGTAATGTCGACAATATAGACAAGGGCACCGGACTTGCCGGCACTTAGCTGACGGTGAAAGTAGACTTCATCTTTTACTGACCACTTGTCAGTTATTAGCGGCAGAAACTCGATATACGCTTCAGGCCAAGAAAGGTCATCTATGGCGGGCATTGGCAACACTCCGCAAAAGTGCCGTCAAGAGTTGAATAACTCTGCGCGGCAGCACAGCTTTTTGCATGATACACAAGCAATAGTGTGAACCAAGGCGTTAAAGCAAACCCGCCTGTGATTTCCTCGCGACAGCTTGACCTGCCCAGCGAGAGATTTAAGGGCTGCAAGAAGCATGAAGGCCCGTCTTCGAGAATACACCTCTGAGCGATTGAATGCGTTCAAAGTCAGCATGCCGCTGCTCGATCTCACTGTCATCTTGGGGCAACCGATCAGTTCTTCAGAAACTCACTCGGGCTGACACCGAGGGTTTGTCGGAACATGTAGCTGAATGCGCTGGAAGATTCGTACCCCATATCAAACGCGACCGATGTCACGCTCTGGCCAGAAGCAAGGAGCGAGACGGCGTGCATGACCCGCACATGCCGTAACCACCTGGACGGCGGCAGGCCCGTTTCTGCAACGAAATGCCGTTCAATCGTTTTTCGGCTCGCTGGCACATCTGAAAGCCAAGCCTCCACAGAACGCGCGTTGCCGGGATCATCCAGCGCAGCTTGAGCGGCCCCGCGGAGGCGGGCGTCCTTAGGCAGGATCAGGATCAGCGGCACATCCTTTGCCGAGATCAGCTCATGTCGAAGCAATGTGTGCAGCGCCATATTATGCTTCTTCCTGCGCGCATTCCTACGTGCCGGCATTGTTGCATCAAATAATGCCCCAAGCAGTGGCGTCATCTTCATGACCCGGCAGTCACTGCCAAGTTTTTCAGCCTCGGCACGGTTTACGTCTACGTAGAGCATGACATTGTTGGCCCCGTATCGCATCCAGTGCTGGGTATCTGGTGGAATCCAGATCGCCATCGCCGGGCTGAGAAGCAGGACGCGGTCGGGAGTTCCTACATACATCGAGCCTGAGGCCGCTGAGATGAGTTGACCAAAATCGTGCGTATGCCAATCGTAGCTTTCTCCCAGCTCCGGCTTGATCGTCTCTCCAAGATATCGAGGGCGATCTGCCTGGTTTGGTTGCGTGCCCTTCAATGACGAATCCTCGATGATAATTGCCTTTCTTTCGACAGACAGACATATCGGCGCTGAGTAGGTTTTTCCAGTCAAACGGGCATTGGGTCCGTATTGTTGCATCTGACGGTGATACCACCATGACCGACCGAAGTTTAATGGCCTGGTTCGCTTTGGGCCACTTCGCCAATGACTGGCCGATTGCCGCCCTGTGGCTGATCGTGCCTGCGGCGGGTCTTGCAATGAACCTCTCGCCTGCCGAGGTTGGGCTGCTAGTCACGCTGTTTACTGTTGGAGGTGCGCTCGCATATGTTCCGGCTGGGCTCTTGGCGGATCGTGTCTCGAACCCAGGCCGCCTTCTCGTCGGCACGTTTTTCTGGGTTGCTCTCGGCTACGCGCTGGCTGCTTCAGCTCCGGGGTTTTGGAGCCTGGCATGTCTTTTGGCAATTGCGGGGATGGGAAACGCGGCTTGGCATCCGATTGCGACGGGAGTACTTGCGTGCGCCAACAAGAACACTCGTGCCCATGCCTTGGGTGTTCATGCCGTGGGTGGCTCGTTCGCCGAGGTTCTAGCCCCGCTGTCGGTCGGACTGCTTCTTTCGGTCCTTGACTGGCGTGGGGTGCTGGTGGTCTCGGTGTTTCCCGCGGTTTTGATGGGGCTTTGTTTCTTACGGGTGTTGCCGGCGGTCCCTGCCTTCGAAAAACCGCTTGTTGATCGAAGTAAGCTGATGGATCTGGTGCGCGCGTGGTGCGGTCGAAACGGGTTGCGCATCGTCGCAACGATTTCCCTGTACAACATGTCTCTGATCGCGTTGCTGAGCATGATCCCACTCTATCTGGCAACGGCTCACAACCTTGCCCCCTTAACCATTGGGATCGTTTTCGCGGCCATTCTCATAACCGGCGCGCTTGCTCAGCCATGGGTTGGATTGATTTCCGACACGCTCGGTCGCAGGCCGGTAGTCGCAGCCGGAAACGGGATTGCTGCCTTGGCAATCGCGACACTGGTATTCGACCCGCCGTTTTGGATCATGATTGCCATGATGGCGCTTGGGGTTGCGGCGCTGGACGCGATCCGTGCGGCAATGCTTGCAGCGGCTGTCGATCACTCCGGGCACCGCGAAAGCACCACGTTGGGCTTTGCGTTTACCCTTTTGGATGGTGTCGGTGCGTTTGGAGCGGTTCTGGCCGGGATGGCTGCGGCCATTTCTTGGAGTGCCATGTTTGGCATGGCCGCCGCACTCGCAGGTAGTGCCGCGATTCTAAGTGTCAGATGCCCCTGCAAGTCACCGCGAAACGGCAACGAACCCACTGCTAAGCTACCCAATTAAAGGCAAGAGAAAGAGCTGGAAAGGAATGGACCAAGAAACAATGTTTCTTACCGTAGGCAGAGGAATGACGATCGAAGCAGCCACGGCTGCTGAACACGCGTATCGGTACTGACTGCACTAGGCGGGTGCCTGGGGGCCGCCAAACAAGGCATGATGAGTCTCGGGCTAGAGTAACCAGTAAACCGGAAAGGAGCCCAAACATTGATTGCATACGTCACATTCGGCGCTGATGATATAAAGCGTGCAGAGCGATTTTACTCCGCATTCCTACCAGACCTTGGCTACCACTTGGAAAAGTATCACGGTGATTTGAGCTACGCGTTGCCTTCTAAACCCGGGCGATCACCGAACTTGCCCGAGTTCTATGTCAAATCCCCTTTTGACGGTCAGTCTGCCTCGGCCGGGAACGGAACAATGGTTGCATTTGAGGCACGCAGTCAACAACAGGTCCGTGACCTTCACGCCGCCGCACTCGCAGCGGGCGGGTCCGACGAGGGCCAGCCAGGATTTCGACAGGCCTATGGGCCGAGCTTTTTCGTTGGATACCTTCGCGATCCTGAAGGCAACAAGATAGCATTGTTTTCCAGCAATCCGAGCGACCCAGGGCGAGACGGATGACGGAAGCGAGATGGGAAAAGCTGTGCGACGACCGCCGTGGCTGTGGTCAGGTGTCCTGCTATGTCTCCTCCACGGTCGGCAGTTACCAAGGCGTCGCCGCTCCTTTCGGAGAGCTAAACCTGCTCAAGCTTCTGAACTATCTCCTCTGGCTTGTGTCGTTTGTTTGCCATTCTCTGTTCCCTGTTTCCTAAACACAACAGTGGTCCAGTTCAGATGCGGCGTTTCACCGTCGATCAAACCCATTTCTCCGCGTCAGCCCTTTAGCGGTTTAGAAAGAACCAAAAACTGTGTCTTCCTTGGATAACACTTCGCAAAAAGCAGTTTTTTCGTTTACGCCAACTTCAAGCGTGCCGCCCGGTCTGCCTTGCTTGAGCAACGCAAGGGCGCCGCTCAGCAGGCCTTGACCGCAACCAAATCACAAGAATGAAACAGGAACGGGTTCTCCATCCAAATGGCCCGGATCAGGGGTCTGGGTCAAAATCCTTCGTATCTGTGTCCGCTATCCTGGTTGGTATCGCAGTTGTCACCAAGATCCGAAAGCAGCAATTTGATTCGCTCAGAACCTCTGGGTTCTCGCCAATTTGCCGAAATCGCGGGATAACTGGGTCTAGCGAGCGGGTGTTTCCGGTCTATCGGAAAACTCCCGACAAAACCGGCTTACGTCAGACCGCGAAGAAGCCGTTGATTTACACGGCGCTCCTGAAACATAAACCTCCTCAATAGCGCGATCATCCCCCATCATCTGCAGGACGAACAGTTCATCTGCAAGGCTGCCCACGCGATCCATACGCAGAGCCATGGCCGGTGTGCTGCGTGCATTCAGAACGACAACGTCTGCTTCAGTACCGGGGTCGAGATTTCCGATCTTGTCTTCCAGTCCAAGAACACAGGCATTGCCGCGTGTCGCCCAATGGAATGCTTGTAGCGGATGCAGTGCGGCCCCCTGCAATTGCAGGATCTTGTAGCCCTCGTTGAGGGTCTGGAGCATCGAATAGCTGGTGCCCGCACCGACATCCGTCGCGATGCCGCTGGAAATACCGCGTGCGCTCAGACCGGCGTGGTCAAAGAGGCCACTGCCGAGAAACAGGTTCGAGGTCGGGCAGAACACCGGATGCGCTCCGGTTTCCGCAAGGGCGTCGATCTCGCGCGCTTCAAGGTGGATAGAGTGACCCAGCAGCGTCTTTTGGTCGAGAAGGCCATAAGACTGGTAGACGTCCAGATAGTCGCGCGCCTGCGGATATAGTTGCTTGGTATAGGCGATCTCATCCTTGTTCTCGGACAGGTGGGTCTGGATGTGACAGTCCGGGTGTTCCTGCGCCAAGGCTTGCGCCATCGCCATTTGTTCGGGCGTGGACGTGATGGCAAAACGAGGTGTGATGACATAGCCGTTCCGGCCTTTGCCATGCCAGTCCGAGATCAACGCCTTGGTGTCGTCGTATCCGGTTTGGGGCGTGTCCCGCAGACCTTCGGGCGCGTTGCGGTCCATCAGAACCTTGCCACCGAGCATTCGCATGTTTCGTCTGGTTGCCTCTGTGAAGAACGCGTCAGCCGATGTCTTATGGACCGAGCAATAGGCAACTGCAGTTGTCGTGCCATGGGTGACGAGCTGATCAAAGAACGCCCGCGCCATGAGCGCGCTGTGCTCGTCCGAGGCAAAACGGGTTTCTTCCGGGAAGGTATAATTGTTAAGCCAGTCCAAAAGCTGCGCGCCCCACGAGGCGATCACCTGTACTTGCGGGAAGTGAATATGCGTGTCGATAAACCCAGCCATCATCAGATTGGGACGATGGTCTGTCACCGGCGTGCTCCCGGCTTTTGCGCTCACCTCTGCGAAAGGTCCGGTATCCTGGATGATCCCGTCCCGGATCAGCAGTGCGCCGTCTTCGAGATAGGTGTAGGCGCCGGAATCTTCGCCGTTCTGCGGTTCGCGGTGAAAGGTCAGCAGACGACCGCGGAGCAATCTCTGAGTCATGAAAGATCTCGTTTTTACGGTAGGGAAATGGTGGGGCAGCCTTGTGACTGCCCCACTGTGGATCAAGCCTGTTGTGCAGGTGAGTCGTCGTCGATGAGATCCGGCTCATCCGGTACGATCACACGATGCTCCAGATCCTCTTTGGGCGCGAGCATCGGGTAGATATAGAGGAATGCGCCGACAATCAGATAACCGATTGTGATCCCGTCGAACTGAGGCATCTGCAGCGTGTAAGAGTGAATGATCCCGAAGGAAGACATCAACCCGCCAGCCACCGCAAACGCCCCTGCCATCCGGAAACGGCCATCGATCACATCTGCCACAATGGCACCCCAGATCAGACCCGTGAGGATCGCGCCCTGACTCAGCGCAAGGTGACCTTCGTAATGCGCACCCTCCATCAGAAGAGCCGCAGTCAGGCCTTCGTCACCGAGAGACGGCAAACCTTCGACTCCGGTGCTGCGCAACGCATTCATAAGCGAACCCCATTTGACCATCAGGAAGGCCGAGATATGGGGCAGGATCGCAAATGAAACCGCAGCCATGTGCATCGGCTTCACAGCCCATGCGGTATTGGTGATCAGGCTTACCGAGACAAAGACCAGCACCGGTGCCGCGGCGGCAATCGGGATCAGGCCCGCAAGGAAGGACAAGAATCCGAGAAAGGCAGCTGCAGCGATCACAACGGCCACACCAACAATGTATCCTGCATGCGCATCAAGCCGCTTGTAGGCCGGATGACCGATGTAAACCGTGGTTGGGAAGGGTGATCCAAACAGCGCACCCAGCATGGTGCCAGCGCCATCTGTCACCTGGCACAATCCAACCGGGTAATGATCACCTGCCGCTTCAGCCGACTCCACGTTGTTCATCGTTTCGATGAAGTTGTATATCTGTACCGGGATCAGCACCAAGAACAGTTCGGGGTTCGCGAACAGGTACTGCACGCCGGCGATCAGGTCGCCGAAATAGGGGATCGGGGGGTAGAAACCGATACCGCTCACGTCGATTTTGGATTCACCAAGGACAAGGGCAATTACAGTACCGGCCGCAATCGCTACAAGACCGGCGGGGATGTTGCCCGGAAGGCGGAAACGACCGATCAGGCCCCAGAGGATAAACAGCAGCGACGTAAAGCCGATGATTGGATTCTCGAATACTTCGGCCAGCGGTACGGAGCCAATGAAAACCAAAGCTATACCGCAAAGCGTGCCAAGCATCCCGGCGCGTGGGGTTATCCGCTTGAGGTACGGTCCGACCACCGCGCCCAGAGCGGCCACTATGCCGCCCATGAAGCCTGCACCAATACCTACTTGCCACGCGAGCATAGGATCATTGGTCGCCCAATAGATGGGTCCGATCACGCCGAACAGGTAGACGAACATGACCGGCGTCGAGATGCCGTAGGGCAGGGCGGTTACATCTTTACCCTGAGTGGTTGCCGCCCATTTGGCGAGGTATGTGTAAACAGCTACACCTGCCAAAATCGCGATAGCGGCACCGGGAACGATGCGGCCAAAGACGATTTCCGCGGGCATCTGAAACACGAACTGGCAGACCCCGGAAAGGATCAGCAGGTTCACCAGGTTGTCGGTAAACAGCGCCCAGAAAGCGCTGAAATCGCTGCGGGTAAACAGCTTGTATTCGTAGGTCCTCCCGTCCATGACGGTCTCCTCCTCTGATGTGACCGGATTTGCCAGACTGATGTCAGGCCGTTCTCCCTTTCCGGTCGTGATGGTGGCCCCCTTGGGGCGCTTGGGTTGCCCCGGTCAGGGCTGTCGCGGCAGTTTCAGAGGTCAATTCAGCCATCACCTCGGCCACCACGAAGGCGGCGATGACGCTGGGCCGCTTGTCGCGGCTACCGCTTGCCCCAATGGGGCAATTCAAATGTTCGATAGACTGTCCATCACAGTTTTTGTGTGCCCAGTTTTTAAGTTTTGCGCGCTTGGTGGCAGATCCGATCATCCCCACATAAACAGCGTCCTGACGTTCCAATGCTGCAGACGTCAGGAGGAAATCCAGCCCGTGATCATGGGTCAGAACAATAAATGCGCTGCCAGCTGGAGCACCCCAGATATCGGCTTCCGGGATAGCGCTTACCCGGGTTTCGACATTTGCCGTGCACAGATCGACTTCGTCTGCCCGTGTGTCGACGAGGATGCAACGTACCGGCAAGTGCTGAAACTGATTGGCCAGAGCGCGCCCCACGTGGCCCGCGCCCATGACATAGACATGGGGCAAAGCCTCTTCGCGTTTGGTTGCGCGTTCTGTTGCGGCCCATTTGTCTGACACCCGCATGCGAGTCAGGTTCATCTCGACGCGTCCACCGCAGCATTGACCGATTTCAGGGCCAAGCGGTACATCCAAAACCTGTTGCAACGTGCCATCATGCAGCATGTCCCGCGCGGCGTTGATGGCCAAGAATTCCAACTGACCACCGCCGATGGTTCCCCAAAGTGCCTTTGGAGCCACGAACATCTCTGTCCCCTCATCGCGTGGAGAGGATCCGCGCACGCGGGTTAGCGAAACGCGGATCACGCAACGCTGTGCGGCAAGAAATTCGGTCAGAGAATGCGGGGACCGTGCCATCGATCAAGAACCCGCTTGTAAACGCGCTACAGCCATCAGGACGCGCTCGGGCGTCGCTGGGGCGTCCAGACGTGGGCATTTGCGGTAGTCAGCAACAGAGGCCACGGCCATCGACAGCGCCTCGAACACCGAAATCCCCAGCATGAATGGCGGTTCGCCAACAGCCTTGGAACGTTTGATCGTCAACTCGCGGTTTTCCGACCAATCGGCAAGGTTGACGTTGAAGGTGCGCGGTCTGTCCGACGCGAGCGGGATCTTGTATGTCGACGGCGCATGCGTGCGCAGACGACCGGCATCATCCCACCAGAGCTCTTCGGTGGTCAGCCACCCCATGCCCTGAATAAACGCGCCTTCAACCTGACCTTTGTCGAGAACCGGGTTCAGCGAGCGCCCAACATCATGCAAAATGTCCGTGCGCTCTACGCGGTACTCGCCGGTCAGAGTGTCAATCGTCACTTCCGAACAGGACGCACCATAGGCGTAATAGTAGAACGGGCGACCTTGTCCCTTGGTCCGGTCCCAGTGGATTTTCGGCGTTTTGTAGAACCCGGCTGCCGACAGTTGCACACGCGCCAGATAGGCTTGCTTGATGAACGCATCGAAGGGCAGAACCTCTTGCCCGATATGTACCTGATTGGCGTGGAAGGCCACATCCTCAGGTGTGACATCCCATTTTTCAGCGGCGAATTTCACCAGACGCGCTTTGATCTGCTCAACCGCGTTCAACGCCGCCATGCCGTTCAAATCTGTTCCGCTGGAGGCTGCGGTGGCCGAGGTATTTGGAACCTTCTCCGTCGTTGTCTTGGTAATCTTGATCCGGCTGAAATCGACCTGAAACGCTTCGGCCACAACCTGCGCGACCTTGGTGTTGAGGCCCTGCCCCATTTCGGTGCCGCCATGGTTCAGATGGATCGAGCCGTCATTGTAGACATGCACCAAAGCGCCAGCCTGATTGTACCAAGTCGCGGTGAAAGAAATACCGAACTTAACCGGTGTCAGCGCGATGCCCTTTTTCAGGATCGGTGATGTCTTATTGAACTCGGTGATGGCCTGACGGCGCTGGCGGTATTCCGATGTCTCTTCCAGCTCGCCGATCAACCGGTCGAGGATGCTGTCTTCCACCTCCTGATGATACGGGGTTATGTTGCGCTCCTCAGTGCCGTAGAAATTGACCTTGCGCACATCCAGTGGATCCTGCCCGGTAGCATAGGCAATCTCTTCGATCATCCGCTCAGCGGCGATTACACCTTGCGGGCCGCCAAACCCACGGAACGCGGTGTTGGACACCGTGTTGGTTTTCATCGGATGGCTGTTCAGGCGCACATTCGGATAGAAATAGGCGTTGTCCGCGTGGAAAAGCGCCCGGTCGGTCACTGGGCCCGACAGGTCTGCCGAGAACCCACACCGCGCGGCAAAGCTGCCTTCCACCGCCTGAATGCGGCCATCGTTGTCAAAGGCGACGTCATAGTCGATCACGAAGTCATGGCGTTTGCCGGTCGCTGTCATGTCCTGATCCCGGTCGGGGCGGATTTTGACAGCGCGGTTCCACTTTTTGGCGGCTATGGCTGCGACCGCGCAGAACAGGTTCATCTGGCTTTCCTTGCCGCCAAATCCACCACCCATGCGGCGCACATTGACCACGACTGCGTTGGACGGCACGCCTAGGACATGCGCCACCATATGCTGCGCCTCGGACGGGTGCTGCGTCGAACAATGCACGACCACATCATCGTCTTCACCTGGAACGGCAAACGCGATGTGACCTTCAAGATACATGTGATCCTGTCCGCCAACGTTCATACGGCCTTTAATTCGGTTTGGTGCAGCGGCCTGAGCTTGGGCGACATCGCCGCGCTCCAGCTTGAGCGGTGCCGTGACATGGGGATATCCAGCTTCCTGCGCCGCAATCGGGTCCAGCGCGTGGGGCAGGGTTTCGTAGTCGATCTTTGCCAGTTCGGCGGCCCGGCGCGCGATGTCGCGGGTTTCGGCAACAACAGCAAACAAAGGCTGCCCATGAAACTGAATGGCATCGGTCGGGAAAACCGGTTCGTCGTTCAGATGTGTCGGGCTGATATCATTGACCCCCGGCACATCATCCGCGGTCAACACGCCGACAACGCCGGGCGCGGCCAGAACGTCGGTGAAGTCGACGCCCAATAGCTTGGCGTGCGCGACGTCAGAGACGCCGAGATACGCGTGCAGCGTGCCTTCGGGCTGGGCTATATCGTCGGTATAATCGGCCCGCCCGGTGACATGCTTGATCGCACTGTCATGTTTGACGTTGGTGTGGGCCGCCCCGGTGATGGAAACGTTATCTTTCATTGTCTCGTCTCCTTTTTAAGCACAAGCCAGTTGAACGGGAGTGTCGGTTTGGGCGTCCATTTCAAGGAAGAACCGACGCAGAAGGTTCTGGGCGGACAGCATTCGGTAGTCGGACGATGCACGCCAATCGGTGAGAGGGCTGAAATCCTCTGCCAGCGCTATGGCGGCGGCTTCAAAGCTTTCGCGCGTCCAGGGTTGACCGTTTAACGCGGCCTCGGCAGCAGCGGCACGTTTGGGCGTGGCGGCCATGCCGCCGAACGCGATGCGTGTATTGCTGATGACCCCGTCTGCGACTGTCATATGGATGCCGGCGGCGACGGAAGAGATATCCTCGTCGCGGCGCTTGGAAATCTTGTAGGCCGCGTTCAGATCGTTGGCACCGGGCAAGGGGACGCGGATGCTTTCGACGAATTCGTCGGGCTGGCGATCCTGTTTGCCATAGTCGATGAAGAAGTCTTCCAGAAGCAGCGTCCGGCTCTCGGAACCGCGCCGCAGCGTGATTTCTGCGCCAAGCGCGATCAGAACCGGCGGTGTGTCCCCGATGGGCGAGCCATTGGCGATGTTGCCGCCGACGGTTCCCATATTCCGCACCTGCCACCCTGCGATGCGATCCCAGTAGGAGGACAGGTGTGGCAGGTGTTCAGACAGAAGTTCCTGGCAATCGGTGTAGCTGGCGCCAGCACCGATCAGGAGGAGGGAACCCTGTCTTTCGACTGTTTTCAGGTCTTCGAGATGACCGGTGAAGATGGCAGGCCCGATGTTGCGCAGGAATTTGGTGACCCAAAGACCCACATCTGTCGCCCCCGCCACGATTGTGGCGCTGGGGTAGGTATGCAGACACGCAGCAAGATCATCAACGCTGGATGGAAGAATGCTCAAGTTGTCTTCGGGCCCGGACACAACGCGCCGTCCGTCTTTGAGGGCGGCCAAACGCGCGGTCATGGTTTCACGCTCGGTATTCAGATAATCCGACGCTGGAGTGCCATAGCGGCTGACGGCAACGGCGGCGCGGATGATCGGCTCATATCCGGTGCAGCGGCATAGATTGCCCTGCAGTGCTGTTTCAACCTGTGTTTCGGTTGGTTCGGGTGTTTGCATCCACAGCGCATAAAGCGCCATGACGAAGCCCGGCGTGCAGAACCCGCACTGGCTGCCGTGATGATCGATCATCGCCTGTTGAACCGGGTGGAGGCGACCGTCAGGGCCGGACAGGTGTTCGACCGTTACGACATGACAGCCATCGACCGAGGCGAGAAACCGGATGCAGGCGTTCACGGGAACATAGGCCAGCCCCGCATTGCCAAGCCGACCGACAAGCACGGTGCACGCGCCGCAGTCACCTTCGGCGCAACCTTCTTTTGTGCCTGTCAGCCGACGTTCCAACCGCAGGAAGTCCAGAAGCGTCTGGTCTGCTGATACGTTTGGAACGGACACATCCTTGCCATTCAGGACAAATTGGATGTCGGTGCGATGCGTCATGGTATTCTCCCTATGCCCCTGCCTTTCAGGTGGGTGATCGGGGGGACCATAGGCGCAACGATTGAGTCTTAAAATCGTCGGAAACGGCAAATACTTTCAACACAGCGTTGAAAAAGAAAATGCCGTGGCGCAGTCTTTCCGCAAGGAGAGGATCGAATGTCATACATCGAAAGCCTGCGTGTTTTTGTCAGAGTAATGGAGTTGGGCAGCATTACATCCGGCGGGCGCGACCTTCGGTTAACCCCGGCGGTGGCCAGCAAACGGTTGAAAGAGCTTGAGAACCATTTGGGCGTGCGGTTGTTCAACAGAACAACTAGGTCGATGACACCAACCGAAGTCGGATCGGTTTTTTACGATGAGGCCAAGGCTGTTCTGTTGGCGCTCGATCATGCCGAAGCGCGTGTCGCCAGCTTTTCCGACGCCCCCAGAGGTGCAATCCGTATCACCGCGCCGCTGGGTGTTGGGCGGCGAATCGTTGCTCCGTTGGTCCCTGAGTTTTCGGATCGCTACCCGGAAACAGAGATTCGCATGCGTCTGTCCGATCGCAAGGTGGATATTCTGGCCGACGGCTTGGACATCGCGTTTTTCGTCGGCGAGCCCGGTGATTCAACCATGAAGCTACGGAAGTTCGCCGATTGTGATCGTGTGCTGTGCGCATCGCCGGAATACTTGTCGAAATCTGGGGTGCCCAAAACACCGGATGACTTGCTGCACACGCCACACAATTGTCTGTTGCTGCGCTATCCCAGATCTCCCGAATACTTCTGGACTCTCCGGACCGACATGGGACCGCGGAAACTTGAAGTGCGTGGTAAATACGACGCTGATGATGGTGATGTGTTGACCGACTGGGCCTTGGCGGGCACGGGTATCGTAAACAAACCGCGTTTCGACGTGCGCGAGTATCTCGAGAATGGCCGACTGATCGAAGTTCTACCTGAGACGCCCCCTGTGCCGACGATTTTCGGCTGTCTTTACCCGCACAAAAAGCTGCAGGACCCCAAGGTGCGTCTGTTCGTCGAGCATGTTGCGCAGCACAGCAAACGCTTTTTTGCTTAGTGAAAAAGGGCAAAAAAACTGGGCGTACTAGCCCAGTTTACCTATCCCGCCAATTAAACGAGCGTCTCGCGTCTATTGATCCCTGACTTCACGTACCCACGCAATGATTGTCTGGCGCGATTCTTCATCCATTTGAACCGCCGATGGTGGCGGCATTGCGTGGCTGATCCCGGCCTGCAGATATATCTGGTCGGCCTGACGGGCTACATCACCGGGTGTTTCAAGATACACCTCCTTGGGGGCCCACTTCATTGTGCCATAAACCGGCTCACGCGCGTGGCACATGGAACAATTGCCAAGGACCGTGTCATACGCTTCCTCGAATCCGGCAGCCGACGCATATTTTTGCTCGTATGGCGTCAGCTCCCGTGCTTCTGCGTCTTCCCATGTCTCACCGGTTCTGACCGAAGACAGCCAGGCGATAACAACCATGAGAATAACGGTGACCCCCCAGGTCCAGTGCGGACCTTTTCCGGTTGCGTGCATCGTGTTGAAATAGTGCCGGATGGTCACGCCTGTCAGAAAGATCAGGCTGGCGATGATCCACGAGTACTCTGTTCCGAAGGCTAGCGGGTAGTGGTTCGACAGCATCAGGAACACGACCGGCAGGGTCAGATAATTGTTATGCGTGGAACGCACCTTGGCGATTTTTCCATATTTGGCGTCGGGTGTTCGACCGGCCTTGAGGTCTTCGACCACGATCCGCTGGTTTGGCATGATCTGGAAGAAAACGTTGGCGGTCATGATCGTCGCGGTAAACGCACCAAGATGCAAAAGCGCGGCTCGACCGGTGAATATCTGGTTGTAGCCCCAGGACATGATCACAAGGATCACGAACAGCAGCAGCATCAGTACGGTCGGGTGATCGCTCAGCTTCGATTTGCACATCTGATCGTAAAGCAGCCAGCCGATGGTCAGTGATCCGCCAGAGATCAGGATACCCTGCCACAGCGAGAGGTCCACTTTGGTTGGGTCGAGCAGGAACAGCTCGCCGCCGACCCAGTAGATGATCATCAACAAAGCCGCACCCGAAAGCCACGTCGTGTAGCTTTGCCATTTATGCCAGGTCAGGTGTTCAGGCATCCGTGCAGGCGCCACCAGGTATTTGACGGTGTGATAGAATCCGCCCCCATGCACCTCCCATTCTTCGCCGTAGGCCCCTTCTGGCAGGGCAGGGTTCGGCTTCAGCATAAGATCGAGTGCGATAAAGTAGAATGACGCACCAATCCACGCCATCGCGGTGATCACATGCAGCCAGCGGATAGAAAAGGCGATCCACTCCCACATTACGGCCAAGTCGTACATGGCATTGCTCCTAAGAATCTAAGTTCCCGGGCACTCTATGCGATAGAGTTTTCCTCTGGTATTGCTACGAAAGACCAAGCAGTATCAAAAAATGCAAAAAAATGTCCTACTTAGATAACATCCGCACTTTTGTCCGTGTCTACGAATTGGGAAGCATGTCCGCAGCAGGCCGCGATCTGCGCGTCTCGCCAGCGGTCACGTCTGCAAGAATTTCCCAACTGGAAGAACACCTTGGCGTACGATTGTTTCAGCGCACCACGCGCAGTCTCGCCCCGACAGAACAGGGGAAATCCTTCTATCGCGGAGCGACAGATATTCTGGAAGCTGTCCAGAATGCTGAAGCCCAAATCGCCAATATCACTGAGAACCTGAAGGGCTCACTATATGTTGCAGCGCCTTTAGGAGTTGGCAGACGTTTGATAGCACCGCAGGTGCCAAAGTTCCTTGCAGAGTACCCTGAAGTGAACGTTAGATTGAGGCTGACTGATCGAAAGGTCGACCTGACGACCGAAGGTCTCGATCTCGCGTTTTTCTTAGGCCAACCGGAAGACAGTAACTTGCGAATTCGCAAGATTGCCGATGTCGAGAGGGTTCTTTGTGCATCCCCCAAATATATAAAAAAACGTGGGATGCCTGAAAGCGGAGACGATATTATCGCCGATGCGCATGAGTGTTTAAGTCTGCGCTTTCCAGGCGCCACCGAGTTTCAGTGGCTTCTAAAAACCCAACTGGGACCCAAGCGATTTCGCGTTTCCGGGCGTTATGAGTCGGACGATGGCGACGTCCTGACGGACTGGGCGCTTGCTGGCCATGGTATTGCGATGAAGCCAATATTTGAGATTGCTCAGCATCTGAAAGCCGGAACTTTGGTTCCGGTGGCAAAGGAAACGCCACCTGAACCGATTCAGATGGCATGTTTATTTACGCACCGCCGAATGCAGGACCCCAAAACGCGCCTCTTTATGGAGTTCATAATCGAGCGCATAGGGTCAACGATTGCGGCGACTAACACGTCCTCTTAGGTCGCTCAGCTACCTCGATATGTCGAAAAGCCGAAAGGCGACAGAAGCAAAGGGACATGGTAATGCGAGTGTTCTGACATCCCGAAACGGATTGGGATCACATCCAAGAAACGCGGAGTCTCGGGAGGCGTGCCCGAGGCATCGAGGTATTCTCCGGCATAAAAAACCAATTCGTATTCGCCTGTAGAAAACTCTGCCGTTGGCAAAATCTGCTCATCGGTGCGGCCATCATCATTTGTGACCAGAGTTTTCAGCAATGTGCGATCCGCGCCGTCAATGCGGAACAACTCGATTTTTAAACCCTCGGCAGGGCACCCTCGAGCCGTATCCAGTACGTGCGTTGTAAGATAACCGGTCATTTGCACCTCTCCTCAAATTTGGGTTTTAATATTCCGATTACTTCGCGAGAAGCAAAGGTAGTCTGCCCGAAGGCTCCTTCGCATTCTTTTTGAAAAACATCTCCGATTATTCGGGTTATTCATCACCTCAAGAAGAAGGAAAGTGATGTGACGCGTTATCCAAGAGACATGACTGGCTATGGTTGTCAAATGCCAGTGGCGAACTGGCCAAACGGGGCGAAGATCGCGGTTCAGATCGTGCTGAACTACGAAGAAGGTGGCGAAAACAATATCTTGCACGGCGATGCCGCTTCTGAGGCGTTCTTGTCCGAAATCACGGGTGCTGCCCCATGGCCGGGGCAACGGCATTGGAACATGGAATCCATCTACGAATACGGCAGCCGGGCCGGATTCTGGCGGGTGCTCCACCTTTTGCAGGACGTGCCTGTCACCGTTTACGGCGTCGCTACCGCCCTGGCGCGCGCGCCACAACAGGTGGCCGCGATGAAACGCGCCGGATGGGAAATCGCAAGCCATGGCCTGAAATGGATTGAGCACAAGGACATGGGCGCCGAAGAAGAGCGTGCTCAGATCCGTGAAGCCATCCGACTGCACACCGAAGTCACGGGGCAGCCACCACGTGGCTGGTACACGGGGCGCTGTTCGATGAACACCATCGACCTTGCGGCTGGGGAAGGTGACTTCGCCTACATCGCGGACAGCTATGCCGACGATTTGCCCTATTGGGTAAAGGCTGGCGGCAAGGATCAGTTGATTGTGCCGTACACGCTGGACTGTAACGACATGCGCTTTGCGATTCAGGCGGGCTACACCAATGGCGATCAGTTCGAGAGTTACCTGAAAGACAGTTTCGACATGCTGTACGCCGAGGGTGAGGCCGGTGCGCCCAAAATGATGTCGATTGGCCTGCACTGCAGGTTGATTGGTCGCCCGGGTCGCGCGATGGCGCTGAAGCGCGTGCTGGAACACTTCAAAAAACACGACGGTGTCTGGTTCGCTACGCGCGAACAGATTGCTGATCACTGGACAATGGAGCACCCACCAATGCAACGTCTGACCCCGTCCGAAATGGATCAGTCAACCTTTGTTACTGAGTTCGGTGGTGTATTCGAACACAGCCCGTGGATTGCTGAAGGCGCGTATGATCTGGAGCTTGGGCCGACGCACGATAATGCCGCCGGTGTTCACAACGCGTTGGCGAGGGTGTTCCGGTCTGCAACTGGGGACCAACGCCTCGGTGTCCTGACCGCCCACCCGGACTTGGCGGGTAAGCTTGCCGCGGCTGGTCGCCTGACAAAGGAAAGCACCGCTGAACAGGCCGGAGCCGGTCTGGATATGCTGACCGATGAAGAACGCGCAACATTCACAGCGCTGAACGAGGCCTACACAACCAAGTTCGGCTTTCCTTTCATCATTGCGGTTAAAGACAACACAAAGGCCAGCATCCTGGAAGCTTTCAAACGCCGGATCGACAGCGACCGCGACACCGAATTTGCTGAGGCCTGCCGCCAGGTTGAACGGATCGCCGAATTGCGCCTGATTGAGAAGTTCGGGGCATGACGACGGTCTTGAAAACTCAACCTCTGACTGCGGAGGCTTTTGCGTCGTTTGGCGATATCATCGAAGTGTCAGGCGACGTTGACAAATACATCAACCAAGGAAGATGCGCACGATATCATGACCGTGCCGTGCTCGATTTTCACGATGGACGTCCGGGGATCAGCGTTTTTAAATCCGAAACTTTCAGCTTTCCTATCAAACTGGAGATGGTTGAACGTCACCCGGATGGCAGCCAAGCGTTCCTGCCCATGTCAGACAAACCCTTCGTTGTGGTTGTAGCCCCCGACGAAGGCGGGGCACCGGGTCAACCGATCGCATTCAAAACAGCTCCGGGGCAGGGCGTGAACTACTTCCGCAATACTTGGCACGGGGTGCTGACCCCACTTTATGCGCCTGGCCTTTTTGCGGTGGTGGATCGAATAGGAACCGGGCCCAACCTCGAAGAGCATTGGTTCGAGGAGGCCTTTACAATCACGGAATGAGGGACCTTGCCGGAAGAGGAGCCGGACAATGTTCCTCAAGGGAGGAAAGACACAATGTCAGATGCATCCATCGGAACGCCGGAACAGCTCCGCGATCCGAATTACTCGCCGCCGCTTCTGAAAGCGGTACCACTGGGAATTCAGCACGTGCTGGCGATGTTCGTTTCCAACGTCACGCCAGCCATTATCGTGTGCGGCGCGGCCGGGTTCGGATTTGGTTCGAACAGCCCCGACTTTCCTCAAATGATCTACATGATCCAGATGTCGATGTTCTTTGCAGGCATCGCGACTTTGTTCCAATCCATTGGTGTTGGCCCGGTTGGCGCCCGGTTACCAATTGTTCAGGGAACGTCGTTTGCCTTCATCCCAATCATGATCCCACTGGTGGTCGGAAAGGGTGTCGATGCCATTGCCGTCTTGATGGGCGGCGTGGTCGTCGGCGGTCTGTTCCATGCCTTCCTTGGGCTGTTCATAGGCCGTCTTCGATTTGCACTTCCACCCTTGGTCACAGGCCTCGTGGTGACCATGATCGGTTTGGCGCTTGTAAAGGTTGGGGTTCAGTATGCTGCCGGCGGTGTGCCTGCCATTGGTACCGAGGAGTATGGTTCGGGCCTTAACTGGTTCATGGCTGGAAGCGTAATTGTGGTGACGCTCGGCCTGAAGTTCTTTGCGCGAGGCATGCTGTCCGTGTCAGCGGTATTGATCGGCTTGTTGGTCGGTTACGCATTGGCATTTGTACTTGGCCAAGTAAATTTGGGTAGTGTCGGTAGTGCAGCACCGTTCGCTCTGCCAAACCCGCTGCATTTCGGTCTCGAATTCTCGGTCGCAGCCATCATCGGTTTCTGTGCGATGTCCTTTGTTTCGGCCGTTGAAACGGTAGGGGACGTGTCCGGCATCACCAAAGGCGGCGCCGGACGTGAGGCAACCGACAAGGAGATTCAGGGCGCAACCTACGCCGATGGTATCGGCACCGCGATCTCCGGTCTCTTCGGCGCATTGCCGAACACCTCGTTCAGTCAGAATGTCGGTTTGATTGCCATGACCGGCGTCATGAGCCGCATGGTGGTTACCATCGGGGCTCTTTTCCTGATTGTATGCGGGCTTATTCCGAAAATCGGTGCGATCATCTCGTCGATCCCGATCGAAGTTCTGGGCGGCGGTGTGATCGTGATGTTCGGCATGGTGGTCGCGGCGGGTGTTTCGATGCTGTCGGATGTGAACTGGAACCGGCGCAATATGGTGATCTTTGCGATTTCCCTAAGCCTTGGTTTGGGATTGCAATTGGAGCCCGGCGCGCTTCAGTACCTGCCCGGCACACTCAAGGTTCTGGCCACTTCGGGTATCCTGCCTGCTGCGGTCATCGCAATTATACTGAACTTGGTTCTTCCCGAGGAGCTATCGGACGAAGCGACAGAAGAAGTTTCAGGCGGTATGGCTGGCCACGGTCTGGGGTCTATTGGCCATGACGATCACGTCTGATGAGGTGAAGGTGAATCTCTGAGCGTCACTGCAACAAAAAAGCGGCGTGCCTGGGCTCGCCGCTTTTTTTCGAGATACCCAACCGCCGAGGCAAGGCTACCAGCCTGACCGATGAATTCGAAATTGGCCTGGCTATTTCTTAACCGAAGGTCGGCACGTCAGTGCCAAAAAACGCTTCAGTTTTGAACAATCCACGCAGTGTCACGCGCAGCGTCACAATGTGGGCGAGATTTTTTTCCCCCCAGTAGGATTAGTCCAACATCAAGACACTCTGCCTCGCTTTTCAAGAGGTTGCGGGTTTCGTCCGATACCCTTTTTTGACACGCCCAAAGCCGAGGCAGTATCCACCTGGTAAAAACTGTTTCGCGGATGCGCCGGGCCGGCCATCACGAAATACAGCTTCAAGGCGCTCAAGCCGTATCATTCCACCAATGTCGAATGGCGGAAATGACAAGGTGGCTGGCGGCTTCAAGTGTTCGCCAGACAGGAAATCACAAAGCGGGTGTAGCCTGTCAGCAAAGACGGGCCGCACCCGGTTTTCTTTAGAATTCTACTTGGATCGCGATCCCTTTCTGAACAGCGAGATCGACCACTGACGCCGCAACGGCTAGATCCTGAAGACCCACCCCGGTACCATCGAACAGTGTGATCTGATCATCGGATGTCCGACCGGGATTTGTGCCGTTGATGACCGCACCAAGCTGGGCAACGTCGCTTTCTTCGATCAGGCCTTGGGCAACGGCGTGCTGTGCTTCGCCGATGGTGACGGATTGCGCGACCTCGTCCGTGAAGACTTTTGCTTTGGCCAACAGCGCCGCTTCCACCTCTTGCTTTCCCTTGGTGTCCGTCCCCATGCATGCAACGTGAGTTCCGGGGCTGACATGATCCGCCATCAGCGACGGAGCAAATGCCGAGGTGATTGAGATGATCACATCCGCCTCTGTCATGCCGTTCAGTTCGACGGCTTCAAAGGGAATGCCGGCTTCGTTGGCGACTTTTTCGATATTCGGCAGCATCTCGGGATGGTAATTCCAGCCAATAACCTTTTCAAATGCGCGCTGTTCCAGCGCCGCGCGAAGCTGAAATGCGGCTTGGTGACCGGCGCCAATCATGCCGATGACCTTGGCGTTTGGGCGGGCAAGGTGTTTGATTGACACGGAAGATGCCGCCGCAGTGCGCAGAGCTGTCAGTAGATTGCCGCCGACCATTGCCGAGGGTTTGCCAGTGTCGGGGTCGAACAGAAACACGGTGGACTGGTGGTTGATCAACCCGCGCTTTTCCAGATTGTTCGGCCAGTAGCCTCCCGCCTTAAGACCAAGTGTTAGCCCCGCGCGGTCAAACCCGCCCTTGAACCCATAAAGTGCATCTTCATGTCCGATGGCTTCGCGCACGACCGGAAAGTTATAGGCGTCACCCGACGCCATGGCAGCAAAGACCTTTTCCACGGCATCAAAGGCCGCGTCACGGGTCATGAGGTCAGCGATTTCACGCTCGGGTACGATCAACATGTCTTTCTCCGTTCAGAATTCGTGCGCCCGCGTGCTTTTCCCGAAGGGAGGGAGTGCACACGGGCGGCTATCCGGCTACGTCCGAGCCGGACTTTCCTGTTTTAAATAGGCTCTGGCTCAATAAGCGTGACCACGGGCGGAGACGGGCCAAACGCATTCAACCTTGCCGTTCCGGACGCCAACATACCAATCGTGCACGTTTGCGGTCGGGTCGCAGTGACCGGGAACCAGCTTGAGCTTATCGTTGACGTTCAGCACCCCGTTCGGATCCATCACAACCCCATGCTCGTCCGAGCATTTGATGTATTCGACATCGTCGCGCCCGAAGACAACCGGCAGACCGCTGTCAACCGACTGGGCCTTAAGACCTGCATCGACGATGGCCTTGTCGACCTTGGCGTGGCTCATGACGCTGGTCAGGATGAAGAACGCGTTTTCCCATTCGCCTCGGTCGATGCGGTTGCCGTCCTTGTCGAGGATGCGGCCATAGTCTGCATCCATGAATGCGTAGGACCCGCACTGCAGTTCGTTGTACACGCCCGAATTGGACTCGAAGTAGTAGGAACCGGTGCCACCACCCGAGACCAGCTCACATTCGATGCCTTCGGCCTTAAGTCCCTCAACGGCGTCTTTTACCATCGCGATGGCGGTGTCGAGCTTTTCCTTGCGCGCCTCGTAGCTGTCGAGGTGCTGCATGGCTCCCTGATAGGCCTGAATACCGGTGAATTTCAGGTTGTCGGCGGCTTCTACCGCTTTGGCGATCTCGATTACTTCGGGCGTCGTGGTTACGCCGCAGCGCCCGGCGCCGCAGTCGATTTCGACGAAGACCTCAAGCTGTGTCCCGTGATCCACCGCCGCGCCCGAAAGATCCGCGACATTGTCCAGATCATCAACACATACGATGATGCGGCTGCCCAGTTTTGGCAGGCTGGCAAGACGGTCGATCTTGGCTGGGTCTCGCACCTGGTTCGACACCAAGACGTCTTTTATGCCGCCGCGAGCGAACACCTCAGCCTCCGAGACTTTCTGACAGCAAACACCGACCGCACCGCCGATTTTCTCTTGCAGCTTGGCCACATCGACCGACTTGTGCATTTTCCCGTGCACGCGGTGACGCATGCCATGGGCCTTGGCGTAATCGCCCATTTTCTTGATGTTGCGCTCAAGCGCGTCGAGATCCAATATCAGGCTGGGGGTCTGGATATCTGCTTCATCCATTCCGGGCTTGGCCGGAATGTCATAGCCTACTTCGAATTGGTCGAGATTGGTCATATCTTTCATTTCCGTCTTCCTATGTCGGGATTGATGTCTGTTGGATTGCGGTCAGGCATTCAGCCAAGGCAGCTTGTCCAGATCGACATTGCCCCCGGTGATGATCAGACCGACACGCTTACCCTTGAAAGCGTCCGGGTTTTTCAGGATCGTGGCCAGCGGTACGGCCGAGGATGGCTCCATCACGATCCGCAGGTGTTTCCACGTCAACTTCATCGCATCGATAATCTCTTGTTCAGATGCGGTGTAGATTTCGGTGACGTGGTTTGACACGAAATGCCAGGTGAGGTCTTTAAGCGGAACCAGCAGCCCGTCGGCAATCGTCTTTGGCGCGTCGTCCGCGATGATGTGGCCAGCCTTGAAGCTGCGATAAGCATCGTCGGCCTGTTCGGGCTCTGCCGCTATGATCGCTGTTTCCGGGGCTAGAGTGGACAGAGTCAGACACGTGCCGGACACCATGCCACCGCCACCAATGGGGGCGACGACTGCGTCCAGCCCGTCGGTCTGCTCAATAAACTCACGTGAACAGGTACCTTGCCCGGCGATTACGCGCGGATCGTTGTAGGGATGAACAAAATCCCCACCCGTGGCCGCCTGCACCTCGGCAAATGTCGCTTCTCGAGATGAGGTGGATGGCTCACATTCGGTGATCTTCCCGCCATAGCGACGAACCGTGTCCTTCTTGGCCTGCGGTGCCGTACGCGGCATTACCACGTTACAGGGAATACCCCGTTTCATCGCCGCATAGGACAGGCATGAGGCGTGGTTGCCCGAGGAATGAGTCGCAACGCCCTTTTTCGCCTGCTCCTCATCCAGCCCGAACACCGCATTTGTGGCGCCTCGTACCTTGAACGCACCCGGTTCCTGAAAGTTCTCACATTTGAAGAACAGCTGCGCCCCGGTCAGTTCGTTCAGGTGGTCCGAAGTGCGGACCGGAGTGCGGCGGATGAAAGGTTCTATCCGATCATGCGCCGCCAGCATGTCCTCATAAGTTGGGATGTACATGTTGCAATCCTTCATCATGCAGCGTCCTTCTGAACGGCAGCGGGATGACCACGGTAGTATTCCTGTGCGGCCGCCACGCCCGAGCCAAGCTCAATGTTCAGGCCCAGATCAGCCATGCACATTTCAGCGGTGGCGATGCCGGACAGAGCCATGACATCCGTCAGGCTGCCCAGGTGTCCGATGCGGAACACCTTGCCGGCAACTTCGCCAAGGCCAACGCCAAAGGCGACGCCATATTTGTCTGCGGCATGGGTAACGATATCCGTCGCGTTGAACCCGTTCGGTGTTCGGATCGCGCTTACGGTGTCAGAATACACTGACGGGTTTGCTGCACACAGCTCCAGCCCCCAGGCACCCACGGCGGCGCGGACACCTTCGGCGATACGGGTATGTCGGGCAAAAACGTTTTCCAGACCTTCACTCAGCAGCATGTCGCAGGCCTGGTTGAGGCCATTCATCAAGCCAACAGCGGGCGTGTAGGGATAGGCATTATTGGCGTAACCTTTGGCCATGTCATGCACATCAAAGAAGGTACGGGGCAAGGTACCGGTCTTGGTCGCTTCCATCGCCTTCTGACTAAAGCCAACGATGGCAAGGCCCGCAGTCAGCATGAAACCTTTTTGCGAACCCGTGACGGCGACGTCGACGCCCCATTCGTCAAAACGGAAGTCCATGGAAGCGATCGATGAGACACCATCGACAAACAGCATGGCAGGGTGCCCGGCGGCATTCAGTGCCTTGCGTACGGCGGCAATGTCCGACTTTACGCCGGTTGCCGTTTCGTTATGCGTGGCGAGAACGACCTTGATTTCGTGGTTGGTGTCGGCGGTCAGAATCTCTTCGTAGCGGTCGGCGGGCAGCCCGTCGCCCCAAGGGGTCTCGACGATCTCGACATTCAGCCCATGGCGTTGGCACATGTCGATCCAGCGGTGGCTGAACATGCCGTTACGGGCAGCCAGAACCTTGTCACCCGCTGACAGGGTATTGGTCAAAGCCGTCTCCCAACCACCGGTCCCGGTTGAGGGGAAAATAAAGACTTCGGCGCTTTCGCTTTTCAGAATTTTACGAACGCCCGTGCGCGCAGGATGCAGAATCTGCCCGAACAGCGGCGAGCGATGGTCGATCGTCGGCATATCGCAGGCCTTGCGCAGGCTTTCAGGAATATTGGTCGGGCCCGGGATGAAAACGGGGTTTTGAAAGCTCATGGATGGTCTCCTTCGGTCGTTGCTGACACAATAGAGCCAAGCCATTCAGTTCGAAATTTTTTTGAAAACGCATTTCAAAATGCAGTTTAAGAAATTTAACTTATAGTTGTCAGTGCCTTATATTTTTCATATGTTGAATTCGTCTTTCACATATGATCAGAGGGTTTTTATGAATTCTCAAGATAATGACCCAAAATCCCGCCGCAAATCCCGGGGAAGACCACGGGGATGGGATGACAAAACCGCTCAGAACACGATCAAATCTCTGGATCGTGCGATGGAGGTTTTCGAATACCTGAGCAAGGCGCAAGGCAAGGCGTTGACCACGCTGTCCGACGAAATGCGCCAATCCCCGGCGACAGTGTACCGTATCCTCGTGACGTTGGAGGGCAGGGGGCTTGTCGAATTCGATCACGACGAACAGGTCTGGCATATCGGCCCGCGTGCGTTTGTCATTGGTTCACGCTTTCTGCGCCGCACTAGTCTTGTCGACCGGGCCAGACCGATCATGCGCAAGCTGATGGAAGTAACGGGTGAGACCGCCAATCTTGGTGTCGAGAAGGAAGGCTCTGTCCTTTTTCTGAGCCAGGTTGAGACGCATGCCAGCATTCGAGCATTCTTTCCGCCGGGTACACTTTCGCCAATGCACGCATCGGGGATTGGCAAAGCGTTGCTGGCTCACATGGATGAAGATCGGCTGAACAGGCTGTTGAGCACCGTGGACTTGCAATCTTTCACGGACAGATCAATTACCGATCCAGAGGCGTTGAAAGCCGACCTTGCAGTTGTCAGAGCGCAAGGCTTTTCGGTGGACAACGAGGAAAAAAACTCGGGCATGCGATGTATTGCAGCCCCGGTTTTCGACATCAATCGCGAGGCGGTTGCCGGGATCTCGGTTTCTGGGCCGACAAGCCGGATCGGCGAAGCCGAGATTGAACAGCTGAGCCGCCCCGTAATTGAGGCGGCACATCAATTGACCCATGCAATCGGTGGGGCTGCTATTCCACCGCCGTCCTGAGCCGTTGGTGCTACCGACAGGCGACCGAAGCCGGTCGCAGCGCCATGTGCCGGTTCACATCCTTGTAGAGCAGGTAGCGAAACTTGCCCGGACCACCTGCATAACAGGCCTGAGGGCAGAATGCGCGCAACCACATGTAATCGCCGGCTTCGACTTCGACCCAGTCACTGTTCAACCGGTAGACAGCCTTTCCTTCCAGAACATATAGGCCATGTTCCATAACATGGGTTTCAAGGAAGGGGATGACGGCGCCGGGCTCGAAGGTCACCACCGTGACATGCATGTCGTGACGCAGGTCACTTGGGTCGACAAATCGCGTCGTGGCCCATTTGCGATCGGTCCCGGGCATTGGTGTCGGCGCTATGTCGTTTTCGTTGAGTATCAGAACATCGGGTTTTTCCAACCCGTCTACAGCTTCGTAAGCCTTTCGAATCCAGTGAAACCGCAGTGTCTCATCTGCCCGATTGTGCAAGGTCCATTCAATAGCGGGCGGCAAATAGGCATAGCCACCTTGTGTTAGCTCGTGCGTCTGGCCTCCTACACTTAGCGTCGCGGTTCCTTCGACGACAAATAGCACACCTTCGGCCCCGGGGTCGGTCTCGGGCCGGTTAGAACCGCCACCGGGCTGCACCTCCATGATGTATTGCGAAAAGGTTTCGGCAAAGCCGCTTAGCGGTCGTGAAATAACCCACAAACGGGTCTGGTCCCAAAACGGAAGAAAACTGGTCACAATGTCCCGCATTGTCCCTTTCGGAATCACAGCATAGGCGTCTGTAAAAACGGCGCGATCTGTCAACAACTGGTCTTGTCCGGGATGCCCGCCATGTGGCGCGAAGTATTTGTTGTTCATGTATGCTCCTGACGAATAACCGTGTCCGTCAACATATGCTTCGGTTGAAGGGGTTGGACCAGTCGTAAGGGAACAACAGCTCCATCTGGAAAAATTTGATAATCTCACGAATTTTTCGGCGACCGTGGTGATGCTAGCAAGCCGATCAGGATACTCCGCAAAGCTGTTGAACTCCTAAAACCAGCACCTCTTCGCTCGCCACTGTTGCATTGCCTGGATCAGTTGCTGGATTGGGTAGCATGCCTCTTTCAGGCAACCTGTGAGTAGAGGTTGGTGATGCCCTTGATTTTGTTCCGGACTTCAGTCGGGCAGCTGTGACGCATACTTTGCAGAACTATTAAGACGGAAAATATGCTTAAGACGGAAAAAGCTGTGTTCAGATGGCCAGCTTCGCAAACTGTTTGAACGGGCATATTCCGAGCCCGAACGGCCTTTACGGATTATCTGTGCAACTTCGATGCAGTTCAGTGTGGCGGATGCAGATACAAAAAAGTTGCGTCAGAGCATGAGCCTTATCCATTCGCCAGGATTGATTGCGACTACGTCTCTGGCGACGTGCTCGGTCAGCGACCAGCGGTGAATACCTAGCACCCGGCGGTTCAAAGATGCATGATCGACGGAAATACCGCGTCCTGTGGAAGAATGTGTGCCATTGAATGAGATTGCCACTACCCGCCTTGTTCGAAATCCGAGACGCATTTAACAAAGGTGCCCCCCTCGGACAGACAGGGTTAAAAATCTGCGACAAAGCCACCAGAGGTTGTTTTCTGATTATTTTGAAGGACCCAAGCTAGCCAAAAAGTTCGTTTTCGGAAACGTTGACCAGTAACTTAGTGTGATCAAACATCGAACTAGAGTAGCAACCTGACTTGGCGAGGATGGGAAATTGACGAGTTTATTCATAATCGCCTTGGCTGTTACCGTTCTGAACACTATGCCAATTTGGCTGGCTGAACTGGCTGATAAATGCGGTATTTCCGACATAACGGTAGGCTTGTTGGCAAGCATCGTCCTATTATCATCTGCGGCGGGATGCGCGATTGGAGCCGACACACGACATAGAGCATTGCCTCGTGCCGCGGGGATTGTTGCGTTCTGCGGAATTGCTGGTGCTGCGATGGTACAGGCTATTCCGAAGACGATTTTGTTTGCCGGGGCAAGCAGTACAGGTCTGTCGTTAGGCATTGTTTTAGCTCTGCCCCTGTCGCGCAGTTTCGCGGAGACAAAGGTTCTGCGAATGATAGGCAATGGAATGGCGATCGGCTGTACCGCTTCCTTTGTTCTGCTGGTTGGTATCCATGTATTCGAGTTATCATTGCTGCCTTTTTTGGCCCTTCTAGCGGCGATGCAGGTGGCCCTGCTGTTTTGGAAAATGCCTGTACCAAGCAAGCGCAGTATCAGGCACTTAAACTGGAAAAAGGACGTTAGCTTGCTGCCGTTCTTTGCATGTATGGGCGCTTATTGGGCCTTTCTCGAAGTGTTTTCGGTTGAGCTAAACCTTGGCAGCCTCAGCGCCTGGCTAGCCGGAAGCCTGTTGCTGTCCGGTTTGGGTTCTTACCTTGCTGGTCTCATGCCGAACCGGCTGAGACTGCAGGCTGGGATAATTGGTCTGTTACTCGCCGCCTTTGCCGGCGGGCTTACCTATTTATCTAAAACCGAGTTGCTGATTGGCGCCACTATCCTGATCAACGCATTCGGCTTGTTCCTGTTTTTTCCGCTGTACCTGGATCGGACAGACGCCCCGGCGGCGGGTATGGCACGTTACCTTCTGGGGTTTGCATTGGGTGGCGTAACCGGGAGCCTCGCAATCGCAGTGGGGGGCTATCCGGCTTTGGCCGCCGCCGTTGCGGTCTCAGGTTTGATCGCCGTGCCCGCAATGAGGCGTCTGCGGTCTAATTCGGGTATTCCGGAATTCTGAGCCCGGCCTTTCGCCATCCTCGCACAGCCATCTCTCCGCGTTCCGGAGTTATTCCGGTCAAAGCGAGTTCTTCATAGACGACGTCCTCGAAGATCGGAAACATCTCTCGCATGACTTCGACTGACGCTTGTGCTTTTTCAGTGTTGCCCAATTCGCCATGAAGCCAAGCAAGGTGCGCCTGATACCAAAAGAAGTCGGGCATGGGAACTTTTTCGATCTCTACCAGCGCCGCCTCGATAAAACCTTGAGATGCATAGAGCCAGCATCGTGCGTAATGGTACCATCCGGGATGGACCGGACTTAGTTCAATAGCCCTATCCAGCAATTCGACGGCGCGATCATATTCACCTAAAAACAGATGGCAGGACCCGATCTCGGCCAAAACATCGCAGTGGCCGGAATTCAGTTCCAGCGCTCGTTCGGCGGCGACCCTGAATCCGGCAATGTCCATCTGATAGTAGATAGTCAGCGCCAGTGTCATTTGCGCAAAGGCATTTAGCCCATCGCATTCCACCGCCTTGCGCGCAGCTTCTGCTGATAGCGCCAAGGCATCTACATCAGGGCGCTGGTTGACGTGATAGCGGTACTCTTCCAGTAACAGCATGGCATAGGCCGCCCACCCATCTGATGATTGGGGATCAGTTTCGAGCGCGTCCTTTAACCTGTCCCGAATGTCTGCATGTATGGAATGATCGTAGGACCGGTAATACTCATAAAACTGCGCAACGAGAAAATACGTGTCCCAGGAATGCGTACGTCCGTCCGGTAGGGATCGAGCGACTTGTTTCGCAACGAGGCCGTGGCGGCTACCGAGGCGCCCTGCAATCAATGCGGCAATGTCTTCCTGAATGTCAAACAGGTCTTCGGGTCCGCCACCGCGATCGAATTGCTCGGTGGCGACCAGCCTGCCGTTACGGGCCTCGGTCACCTGCACGGTCACCCGCAGCTGGCTTTGAGACCTTCGGATGCTGCCTTCGACGACATGGGTGACCCCATATCTGTCCGACATCTCAGCGTTTGAAACCTTATCCGTGGCCAATTGGGCGGTTGTGCGATGTGACAACAGTGTGAGTTCGCGAAACCGCGACAGGTTGGTGATCGCATCTTCGGTCAACCCTTCGGCCAGAAACTCGTCGTTAAAACTCCTGCCCAAACTTCTGAACGGAAGAACCGCAAGAACAATTCCGTCCGGCGCCGGCGTGTCTTGTGCGCTGGTCGCGGCGGTGTCGATTTCAGCGACAAAGCGGAAACCTTTCCCATGCACTGTCCGGATTGTGTGCTGATCCCGCCCCGTGTCACCAACCGCCTGGCGGGATTCTTTCATAGCGGTCGACAAAGTAGCGTCAGTGATAAACCGGCCTTGCCACACCTGGTCGACCAGCTCGTCCTTCAGCACTACCCGATCCCGGTTCGTAATGAGGTACTCCAGAATTTGCAGGGTCTGAGGGGTCAGACTTTTACAGACCTCACCACGCGATATCTGAAAGAGATCGGTATCAATCGTACAATCATTGAACGCGTATTTCATGCCCCGGAACCGATCATGTTTGAAACAATTCTCGTTTGAAACAGCCTACCCCTCATACTTTCTCAGGAAAAGCTCAGATGCGGTTCAAGGTTCGAGCCCGGGCCGTTGCTATTCCCGTTTCATACGTAACGGCCCCAGTGAGGGGCCTCGAAACAGGAGAATAGCAATGAAGTATCGCAATGCGCTGCCGCAGTTGAACGGCACTCGGATGGTGGCTGATGGTGGCCTTGAAACCACCCTGGTCTTTCACGACGGGATCGATCTACCGCTGTTTGCAGCCTTCAAAGCGCTGGAAAGCCAGGAGGGTATCGACGCCATAGACAGGTATATGCGCGGGTTCGCTCGGCTGGCCGTCAACCATCGTCGTGGGTTCATAATGGACACCCCAACCTGGCGTGCCAGTCCCCGCTGGGCGGCTGAACTGGGAGTGGACCGTGATCAGCTGAAAGAGGTTCACCGGGAGGTTATCGCAACGCTGGTGAGGATGCGGGCGGACCATGAAACTCAGGACTCTCCTTTTGTAATCAACGGAGTGATCGGGCCGCACAGCGACGGTTACGCCCCGACGGAAATAATGAGCGTACCTGAAGCTGAAGCCTATCATCAGACTCAGGTTAATTGGTTCGCCGTAATGGGTGCAGACATGGTTTCAGCGATCACGATGACCTATGCCGACGAGGCGATCGGCATCGTGCGCGCCGCGCAATCTGCTAATATTCCGGTAGTGATCTCGTTCACCGTCGAAACCGACGGCCGACTGCCTTCAGGTCTGGGCCTGCGCTCTGCCATTGAGCAGGTCGACAGAGCCACGGGAAGCACTGCGGCGTACTTCATGATCAACTGTGCGCATCCCGATCATTTCCGCTCCGTTCTGGAACAAGGCGGCGATTGGACGAAGCGGATTATGGGTGTGCGGGCCAACGCGTCGCGCCTGTCACATGCTGAGCTGGACGAAGCAGAGGAGTTGGATGACGGGAACCCGCAAGAGTTCGGCGAGTTGCATCTGGAGCTTGCACAACTTCTTCCCAATTTGACCGTCATTGGCGGGTGTTGCGGTACTGACCATCGCCATGTCGAGCATGTTTGCAAGGCAGCACAGCAACCAACCGCCGTAACCGTCTGACCAGGTTTTTTTGTTCAAATAGGCCGGATCATAGAATCACGCAGTCATCGCGGTTGGACGAAGATTCCACAGAATTTTGCGGCCTGACGGTCCCGGCAGATCCGGCGCTATCGCACCGAACATAGGAGTTAAAATGACGATGGAACGTAATTTATTTTCCTGCCGACGCGGCCTCTTATTTCAACCGATTGATGCTAGTGCACCAATTGGAAGAGGAAAGCGAGGCGATTCCCTTTTTGAGGTATTCGCCAGCCTGTTTTCGCGTTTGCGCAGCTCTACAATTCGTAAATACCGCTTGAAGCGGGATCTCCGGCATGTGTCTCAGCTTGATAAACGTATGCTGAATGACATTGGTCTGGACCCGGAACTCTACCACAGGGACTTGCGTTATGGACGTGATGCAGGCTGGCGCTTGTGATTTCAACGGCACCGGACGCGTCTAAAAGGAACGCTTCCCCAATTGCCCGAGGTGTGCCCGGCAAATTCTGGGCACACCAAATCTCAGGAGCCAAGCCAAGGATGAGATTTTTTGAAGAGCTTTAGACCATGGACTTTCTTAGCTTTGGGGCCTGTCTGACGAGGGGCGTTATCCAGTTGAAGGCTGATCCATGGTTTCTTTCGAAGCTGCTTTTATATTCTCATCTGTTCAACTGAGGCAGCTAGCGTAAAAAAGGCCTATCTTATTCGCTGAGTCTCATCGGCCGAAAACAACGCTGCGAGTGCAGCTTCCCTTCCAGCCAGTGCTCCCTCGCGGACGGTGGCAAGAACAAGTTTTCTGACCGACGCCTGCGGATGACGGACGGTATTGACGTCGGCAGACCGATACCGAGCAACATCGGGGGTGGGCAGAAGCGTAAAACCCAAACCCGCCGAGACACACCCCATGATCGCTTCAAGGTTATCGAGGACGATTGTCTCGGAACTCTTTGGTCTTTTGTGCTTCAGCATCTCGCCAGCAATGAGTTTCCCAATTCCGGTGTCGGGCATGAAATGAAAGAAGGGCTGGGCACTCAATAAACCTGCGAGGCCGTCTTTCAGCAAACTCTTGTGGGCCGCAAAGACAAAGGGTTCCTCTCGTAGCACCAATTCCGCAAGCGCGTCGGGAACACCATCGGCATCCGTGACAAGGGCGGCATCAAGCTGTCCGTTCACGACCTTCTCCTGCAGTGTCTTGGACAGACCGGTTTCAAACGCGAAGGTCGCTTGCGGCGCATGATGCTTTGCGTTTTTCAGGAATCCCGGCAGCAGGCGAACGGCAGCAGTTGTGACAAATCCAATTCGGAAATGCCCGACCAGCGTGTCCGTCGGGCGACAGATTTCGAGAAGGTTATCTTCGTGCTGCAGGAGCGGGATCGCTGCCTCGACGATGGTTCGACCGATTGGCGTAAGTCGCGGTGGTCGTACGGAGCGGTCAAAGAGGTCGACGCCAAGCTCCGTCTCGAGCGCCTTCATCTGCATGGATAGGGCGGACAATGTCATGTTCTGTTGCTCGGCCGCCTTCGCAAAGGAGCCAACCGTCGAGATCCGCACGAGGGTTCTGAGAGAGCGTGTCTGCATAACTTAAACAATATTGTATTAGATAACCAATCTTATTTAATTGTGTAGTATTTTAGCAAGCGTATTCTGGTTAAAACGGAAGTGAGGGATACGCCATGACACATCCACTTGTGAACGTCGCAAGAGAACTGGCCCCAGCATTTGAGAAACGCGCCGCGGAGTGGGACAAATCGCGCGTCTATTGCTGGCAAAACGTTGGTGAGCTGGCCGATGCTGGCATAATGGGTATGTCCATTCCAAAGGAATATGGCGGGCAGGGCGCGAGCTTTCTGGATGTGGCCATGGTGGTCGAAGAGATCGCGAAAGCCTGCACCCTGACGGCCCGCATCGTTGTCGAAGGCAACATGGGCGGCATCAGTGCGGTCATGGGGTACGGCAATGACGAGCAGAAGGCTTTTTGCGCTTCGCATGTCTTGGCAGGAGACAAACCCGCGATCTGCATAACGGAACCTGACGCGGGTAGTGCCGCGACTGAAATGCGGACCACCGCGAGGAAACGGGGCAACACATATGTCGTCAATGGGACCAAGCACTGGATTACAGGCGGTGGGGTTTCGAAGCTCTACCTGGTTTTTGCCCGCGTTCTCGATGAGGCAGGCGTGGAACAGGGGATTGGCGGCTTCATTCTGTTTGCCGATCCGATCTCGGGTAACATGCCAAAGGGCTTCACTGTAGAGGGCCGCGAATATACGATGGGCCTTTGCGGTATGCCCGAAGCAGAATTGCGGTTCGAGAATGTCGAGATCGACGAGAAATGGCTGGTCGAACCGCCTTCAGGTCTCAAGCGCGGTTTTGCCGACCTTATGAACGCCTACAATACGCAACGCGTAGGCGCGGGCACCATTGCCATGGGTGTCGCGGCAGGGGCGCTCGGACATGCCAAACGCTATCTCCTCAAACGCGAACAATTCGGACGCTTGCTCGCGGAATTCCAGGGGCTTCAATGGATGCTCGCCGATATGGACACGCAAGTACATGCAGCCCGGCTGCTTCTCCATGAAGCGGCGCGCTCGCGTGGTCCGAACGGCAGTCTGTATCCTGACATGACGATGGCCGCCCGCGCCAAGCTCTTTGCGTCTGAGATGGCCATAAAGGTGGTCAGCGACGCGCTCCAAATGTTCGGCGCACGGGGCTACTGCGATCGCGAACCTCTGGAACGGATGTATCGCGATGTGCGCATGTTCACCATCGGTGGCGGGACCGCACAGATCCTTCGAACCCAAGTCGCCGGGAACATTCTTGGCATCAAAACACCACAGACGCGTGACGGTTATGCACACCTGACGGAAACCACGCGCTACGCGGCTGAATAGGAGACCCCATGAAAACTGACAAAGACCTTCGGGCCGCCGACCTCCTCGCGCGGCGGCTCTACGAGGCTGGCTGCCGGCACGCTTTTGGCATGCCAGGCGGGGAAGTGTTGACGCTTGTCGACGCGTTTGAAAAGGCCGGGATCACATTCGTTCTGTGCAAACATGAAAACAGCGCAGGCTTCATGGCCGAAGGGGCGCATCACATGACCGGCGCACCAGGCATTCTCGTGGCAACAGTTGGCCCGGGCGCTTTGAACTGCGTGAATGTCGTCGCCAACGCACAGCAAGATCGTGTGCCGCTCATCGTCCTGACCGGTTGTGTCGATGCAACCGAGGCTCTGACCTACACACATCAGGTTCTGGACCATCAGGCCGTGTTCCGCCCGATCACCAAGGTGAGCTTTATGCTGACCGCTGAGGGAGCAGATACGATTGCGGACAAAGCGGTTACTATCGCAACTGATGGCCGCGACGGCCCCGTCCATATCGATATACCGATTTCTGTAGCCGATGCGCGTCCCGGCCCCGTTGAGATGCGCCGTCGCTCAAAGGTGAGTGCTGTCGTTCCTGCGGAAGATGATCTCACGCTGGCCCGATCTTGGTTGGCGACTTCCAAGAGACCTGTCTTGATCGTGGGTCTGGATGCGCTCAAAGACGATGCGAGCGCAGCCGTTCTGCGTTTTTGCGAAACGCAGAAAGTTCCGGTCATCACGACCTACAAGGCGAAAGGGATCATCCCTGAAGACCATCCCCTTTGCATGGGCAGCGCCGGTTTGTCTCCTAAGAACGATAGTATCCTGCTGCCGTTCATACACGAGGCTGATCTGATCATCTGCGCAGGCTACGACCCGATTGAAATGCGGGTCGGCTGGCGCGATGCTTGGGACGCGGAGATAGTCAAAGTGATTGATATCTCGGCCGAGCCCAACACCCATTATATGCACCAGTCGAGTCTTCAGTTCGTCTCGCATGTCGGGCGCACGTTGGATGCCATCTCGGAAGTGGTCGCGGCTACATCCCGCTGGTCGGACGGCAAGATCAACACGGTGCGGGAAAGCGTGACCTCGGCTTTTGCCGAGACGGAGGATTGGGGACCGGGAACGGTCATCGATATCTGCCGCGAAGTGTTGCCAAAGGACACCGTCGCCACGGTCGATTCCGGTGCGCACCGCATTCTTCTGTCGCAGAAGTGGAACTGCTACGCCCCGAAGGGCCTGCTGCAATCGTCGGCGCTCTGCACTATGGGCTGTGCCGTCCCGCTTGCCATGGGCGCTTCGCTGATCGAACCGGGCCGTACGGTTGTGTCATTCTCTGGCGATGCCGGAATGCTTATGGTGGCAGGTGAACTGTCGACGGCGGCGGAACTCGGTCTGAAAACGATTTTCGTGGTTTTCGTGGACGCCAGCCTTGCCCTCATTGAGATCAAACAGCGCGGGCGGCAGCTTAAGAACGCGGGCGTGGATTTTGGCAGGCACGACTTTGCACGCTTGGCGGAAGCTTTAGGTGGTATCGGGCGCACCGTGGGTTCTGCCGTAGAGCTGAAGGCCGCTCTTGCTGCCGCACAGGCCGCCGACAGTTTCACGGTCATCGCCGCCGTGATTGATCGGGGGGCGTATGATGGACGGATCTGAAATGCGTGCAAAACGCCTGGCCGCGGTGGCCCCTTAACAAACATGGGGCAGGTGGAAAAAGCCCTTGCCCTGAAGGCTCAAGGGAACCCGATCATCGATTTCGGGATCGGGGAGCCGGACTTCTAAACGCCAAGCCATGTGAAGACGACCGCGATCAATGCAATTCACAAGGACAGTGCGAGGCATACGGTCGATGCAGGCACGCCAGCGTTGAGGTTTTCGGCTTGTGTTAAGCTCAGCCGGAAAAACACTCTTGGGAATGCGCCGGAAAGCATCACCGTCTCCTTCGGCGTGACGCAGGTCATCTACAACGCCTTCATGGCCTTGTTCTCGAAAGGCGATGAAGTGTCCTTTCAGCCCCCTATTGGTCGTCACGCCCGCCATAGCGCATGGCACTCTTGCCCTTAGGAAGATAGATTTCTGCTCATGTCTGAGCGGCTCGAGAAGGCGATTTCGTCCCGCATGAAATGGCTTACGTTGAATTTGCCGGACGACCCAACAGGGGGAGCCTATTTTAAAGCGCCGCTCGCGGCCCTTCCCGATGTGTTGCGCAGGCATCCGCATGTTTGGCTTTTATGTGAAGACATTCACGAGCATCTGAGGTTCGACGGTCACCGCCTTGTCTCGATTCTAATTGTCGCCCCCGACCTGAAAACCAGAATGTCGCTGGTCAATGGCGTCTCACAATTATTCGCCATGAACGGATGGCGGACCGGATAGGGTGCCGGGCCTGGGATTCCAATCGCGGCAATGAGCGCTGCACGGGCTAGAGCGGTACTTATGCCTGTTCCATCTCGCAAGCGGCCTCTGCCGCAGCGCTGGATAAGCCGAGTTCTGGCCGGGCCCAAAGGTACGCAGCTTCTTGCGGGTACGCGCGCGACAGGGCAATGAGCGTCCCAATACCGTTTCCTACCATATGTTATAGGCAAGCGTTGTGCATGTTGCAGTCGACGTAAGGAACGACATACAATTGAGCGGGTTTCGCACTGGTTGTGCAAGCCAGTTCGACTATGGCTTCGTCGCCATGCTTCTGAACGCGCAAGGCGAGCGTGTAAATGTAATGATCGAGGTCAATCGCCAGGCGGCAGGGGGTATCGCAAGCTAGTGAAGTGCTCGAAAGCTCATGACCAGATTTTTGGACTGTGCCATAATCTACCGACCGTGCCTCGCGATCATTCATGCCGGATAACAAGGTGATTGAGCAGGACCATCGTTTCACCATAAAGAAGAGGATTCGACCAGTCCTCGGTTTCAAATCCCTCACCTTTGCAGCTTCGACATCAGAAGGCATCGAAGTGGCACCAATGATCCGCAAGGGGCAACTCGCGTCCGGAGCTTGTCCTTTCAAACTGTTGCCGAACTGGATGCTAGCCCCGCAGGTACAGAGTGGTCTTTTCGGTGAGCAAGAAACCTTGCCACAAAACCTGCCGTCGGAGGCTTGTAAAACTCTGGCAGTACATCCAAAAATTGCCAGAGACTTTGCCGAATTTGTCTTGCCTCGGGCAAGTGGGTTTTCATCGGCAGACGCCGAAGCACTCACAGCTTCAGCGCATCCAGGGAGCTTTGGAATGGCCTTAGAACTGCAAGAGATGTGCAACGGTTTGGGTTTTCCCGAAGGTCCGGTTGCTATGAACGACGGGTCGGTTCTTTTCGTCGACATCAAGGATCAGACCCTGGCACGCCTTTCACCCGATGGTGATGTCCGCGTTGTGGCGGAGATTCCCGGCGGTCCTAACGGGGTAGCGATAGGCCCGGACGGAGCAGCCTATGTCTGCAACAACGGCGGTGTCTACAGTTTTGTGCCGTTTGGTCCCGAACAGATCACCGTACCCGCCCCGATCCGGCCCAATTACAAGGGCGGGTCCGTGCACAGGGTGGATCTGAAGACCGGAGCCGTGACGCAACTGTTTGACTCGTATGACGGCAAGCGGCTGATCGCGCCCGATGATTTGGTGTTCGATAAGTCCGGCGGCTTCTGGTTCACTGACACGGGGATAGAAGATGAGGATTCCACACGTTATGGTGGTCTTTATTATGCCTCGATAGATGGCACGACACTGATCAAAGCCGCAACGATTCCCATGCCCAACGGAGTCGGCTTGTCACCGGATGGCAAAACCGTTTATGTCTCGGACACAGTTTTCGGGCGGCTTTGGGCGATGAAAATCACAGGTCTCGGTGAGGTCGAACCGGGTCCCATCCCAGGCATGCCGGGCAATGTTGTACAGACGCTGCCGGGATATCAATGGCTGGACAGTCTCAAGGTTGAGCAGGATGGCCGCGTCTGCGTCGGAACCTTGTTCAATGGCGGGATCACGGTGTTCAACCTGAATGGCACCACCGAGCATGTGGAAATACCCGATATGTTCACCACAAATATGTGCTTCGGTGGTAAAGACATGCGTGATTTGTGGATTACGGCGTCGAGCACCGGAAAAATATACAAGGCCCGATGGCCCCGCCCTGGCCTGAAACTGGCATTCACCGCGTGACACGCTAATGATTTAGGAAAAGACACATAGGCCTGTGTCTGGCATGACACTTTCCTTGCCTTTTGAGTATACTAAAATACTTTTTCGCCCACAAACTCTGGCGGGGAGGGATCGGGTGTTGTAAACCCTTTGCTCACATGGGGGATATGACGGAAATACCATCGCGAATACCGACGGATCCTGGACAACGACGCCAGGTGTCTGTCCTGTTTGCAGATATGGTCGGCTATACCGCCATAGTCGCCCGTCTGGATGAAGAAAAAGCGCTCGAATTCGTGCGCAAAGTCTATGACACGCTGTCCCGCGCAGTCGAAGAAAACGGTGGCGCGGTCCGCGATTTTGCCGGCGACAGCATAATGGCATTGTTTGGTATCCCCGACGCGCTTGAAGACCCGGCCTTGCGAGCCTGCCGCGCCGCATTGTCGATCCATGCTGCCTTCGCTTCTGCCGCAACAGACTTTGACAAACGCTTTGGAGTGCGCCCGGAAATGCGCGTTGGTGTCAGCTCAGGCAATGTCCTGATGGCTACGGTTCAAGGGGAAACCGGGCCGACGACGGCGGTAGGCAGCACGGTGAATCTGGCCGCACGACTTGAAAACCTTGCGCCACCCGGGGGAAGCCTGCTGTGCGACACCACTCGCGATTTGGTCGAATGGGTCTCCGATCTCAGCTATTTCGGTGAACACACGATCAAGGGCCTGTCCGCGCCGCAAAAAATCTGGCAACTGAAAGCTGTCCGCGAAGGCGCGACGCGCTTTGACGCGTCAGTCGCGCAAGGGTTGAGCAGTTATGTCGGTCGGATGGGTGAACTGGATGCAATGTCCACAGCTTTGCTAAGGTCGAAATCCGAGTGTTCGGTTGTTGATTTGGTGGCAGAACCGGGTTTGGGGAAAACCCGCCTAATCTACGAATTTGTTCACCAGATGCCGACCGGCGAAGTCACCGCTCTGATGGGGAATTGCTACGCAGACGGTCAACAGACTCCGTTCCTGCCAATTTTGGAAATCGTCCGAAAGTCCTTTCAGATCAGCGACAGAAACAATCCGCTGCGCGTTCAGGCGAAACTAGAGACCGGTCTAGCTAAGTACGGGCTGTTTTCCTGGCAAAATCTGGGCCTGCTGATGAACCTTCTCGGTCTCAAGTCACCCGAAGGGTCTTTGGATGGTCTCGATGGTGTTCTGATCGGCTTGCGCATCCGCGAATTGCTGACAGACTTGCTCAAGAAAAAATGCGCGACCGACCAGGTCATTCTTGTGATCGAAGATAGCCATTGGATCGACAGCTCCTCGGAAGATCTGATAACGATCCTGCTTGAAGACCCGGAAATTTCGAACCTGCTGGTCATTCAAACGCGGCGGCCGGAGTATACGCCGAAATGGCTTGGCACAAGCGGCGTGACAACCGTCGCGCTGAGACCATTGCCAGTCGCGGACTTTGAGGATCTGGTTCAGAGCCGTCTTGGTGTGCCTGAACTCCCGAACGGTTTGGCGGAACAGCTGACCGAGCGCGCCGGCGGCAACCCGCTGTTTGGCGAAGAGATTCTGAGCTTTCTACTGGATCAGGGCACATTACGTGTCGATGACGGCACCGCCTATTTCAATGCGGATATCAATGACAGCGGGTTGCCCCTTACGATGCGCAGCCTGTTGACGACCAGAATTGAACGTCTCGCTCCCGAGGATCGCGAAGTCTTGCAGGCCGCCGCTGTTATCGGGCGCCGCTTTGATCCCGGCCTGCTGGCCCAAGTTGTCACGAACTCCGATGAAGTTGGTACAACTCTGCAACGACTGCAAACGCAGGATGTCCTATATCGCGAGACGAGTTCCTCAGACTATGTCTTCAAACATGTTCTGCTGCGGGACTCTGTGTACCAGAGTCTTATTCAGTCACGACGGTCCGAGTTGCATTTGGCGATCGCCGATGCGCTGGCTTTGCGCAATGCAAACCGGGTGCAAGAGGTGGCCGAAACACTGGCCTTCCATTATGGGCAAACCAACCGTACCGATCAGGCGTTCCGCTATAGTTCCATGGCCGGAGACAAAAGCTTGGGGGTGTATTCTCTGGACGAAGCCAACCGGTTCTTTGTCGCGGCGCTGGAGCTGTATCAAAGCGACCCCGATTGTGCATCGGATGAACAGTTTGCCGCCTTCATGGCCAGTTTTGCACTCTGCTCCAACATCTCGTTACGGGTCAAAACGATTATCGAGCTGGCTGGCGCGGTTCGGCCGATACTGCAAAAGGTAGGGGACAGTCAGCACCACGCCTTGTTCCTGCACCATTATGTGTCGTGTTTGGTGTGCAATGGTAAGTATCGCGAAGCACATTGGGTGCAGCAAGAATTGACTGAAATGGCTCAACGCCTGAGGGATCCTTCTTCCAGTGCCTATGCCATGGTCAACGAACTGTCGGTTTCGATCTACCATTCTCCGATCCCGAATGAGCGGTTTGAGACCAGAAAGCGCGAAATCGAGACCATTCTGGAAAGAATCGACGATGCTTATATCCACAATTTCTTTCTGGCGACGGTTGGCTGGAACGAACTGACCCGTGGCCGCGTGGCCCAGGCGCACGCGGCATCGGATCGGATGATTGCACTTGGAAAATCCAAGAACGATCCGCGGGCGCTGGGTTATGGAACCGCAATGAAAGCGTTGATCGCAATGGTCACGGATGACCATGAACTGGCGCTAACGATGGCCGAGAAGGCACGACAGGACTCGAAGGTTGAGTTTGAGCATGCAATAGCCGAGGCGGCCCGGGTTGCCGCGATGGTACCGTTGGAGAAACCCGGTGCGATTGAAACCGTTCAAAAGCATATCAAGGACTGCGAAGAGAAAGGTTGGACTTTGTTCACCTTCGGGCCTGCAACAATGCTGGGCGTGGCTTATGCGCTGAACGGCCAGGTCGCCGCTGGACTGCGGCAGGTCGAATGGGCCATTCAGAAACGTACGGATGAGAGCACTCAGGTTTCGGCAGACTGGGCACGGTTGTTCCTGTGCGAGATGTATCTGGCCATTTTGACCGGTGAGGGTGGCGGCTCAATCAGTGTTCTGATCAGGAACTTTCGCTCGATCATCTGGGTCATGCTGTTTGGAAGAAAGCGGTTGATTGCTATGATTGAACAGGTGCGCAGTAATCCACAGTTCGACAAAAATGGCCATTACATCGCGCGCTGTGACATGATCATGGGACTGCTCTACAAGGCAAAGAAAAAGAAACCACAGGCCAGGGATTACCTGACCAAAGCGCGTGTTGTTGTCGAATCCGCCGGGCGGTCACCGATGCTGACGCGGATTGATACCGCGCTGGCGGAACTTGCCTAATCCGTCAAATCAGACAGGTATCTGATCGCAGTCAGGCTGGGCAGGAACGTGTAAGCACCACCGCGCGTTTGGATCAGGCGAGGGAAACCGTTCAGACGGATTGTGTCTCCGTCCGGCACTGTCATGTCGAACCAGCTGGTTTCCGGTGTGTTGGCACCCAGCAAGGGATCGTTCGCACCAGTAATCCGTGGGTCCTGGAGGCCCAGATTAATCCAGTCGCACATCACCGCCTCGAACTGCGCACCGATATTGGCGCCGATGAAACTGCCAAGCAAGCCGCGTTCTTCTGTATCGGGGTTTCGAGGGTCAAAATCCGGGCCATAGGACATGCCACGCCGCACCAGTCGACGCGTATAATTTGCGATACGCTGAACGATCGGACCGCCCCGAGGATTGCCGCGCCGCAGGTGCGAGCCTGCCGGGCAGCGCGATCCGTGCGTGTAGTCAAAATTGGTCAGTGACACCTCGCTCTTGGGCCACTGGGCATTTGGCGACAGCTCGTAGGGTACGCCATTGCGCCAGCGCCCACACATCTGCGCGGCGACCACTTCGCGCAGGGCACCGTGCATGTCCAATCCTTCACCGATGCGATCCAGGTTATCGGGGTCCGCCAACTGGTCGCGTTTGGGGTGCAGCATCAGGGCTTCGGCCGCCTGATCGAGATACGCTTCGAATCCGGCGGCATCCTGCGCCAGAATTCGAAACGCATTGAACGATCCGTTGAACCCAAGCGCATGGGGCGACGGGACGCGGAACAGAACGCCCTCCTGTTTCGTTGGATAGCCAAGCAGCGCAGTGCCGAGCGGGTCGATGGGCTCGTCCACGCCTTCTTGGTCGGGGTCATAGACCTGTTCGAAACGTGGCTGAGAGATCCCGTCGACATAGCCAAAAAACACCTTACCCTCGGGTAGGTTTCGCCCGTTACGTACGCCCAGAATGCTGAATGCTCCTGCAACCTGTTGTTCGACGGTATCGAGGTGTTCGGGATCATCCGAATGCACCGATGCTATCAGATGTATGCGGTCGGGACGGTCGAAAGGGGTGGGCCAGTTCTCGGGCCCGCTGTCCCCAAAATCCCCGAGTTTCATCGCCCGCTGTGTCATGCCTTGAACGAATTCGGTCGGAAAGGTCCTCAAATGCTCGGGCGGCGTGCCCAAAGCCCGCAGCCCCGCATAGGTGATCCCGATGTTAAAGCAAAAAGGTGGCCTGACCTCCCACAACAGGCCGCGGGTGATTTCGGGCACCGTGTCGCTGCCACCATCGACCGCGGTGGCCAGAAACCGACGCGCGGCCGCGCGGTCTGTGACTTCGAGGATCAGATGGCGTACCAGATCGCGGCGATATCCGCGCAAAATGTTGCCCTGAATGTCGGCGAGATCGAGTTTTGTAGTCACCAGCCCTGTCCGAATTTTTGGCGCACCTGCGCGGCAGAAACTCCGGGATAAGCGCGATAGCCGCCCCCCAGTGAGATATTGCGATTGGCGTGCAGTTGTAGAACAAATTCCCGTGGCAGGGTTTCCAGCCTGTGCGGCGGTTCGTTCGGCGGCAGCCCCTTGGCCGCATCCTGCAGACCAAACAGGTTGGTCGGGAAGTCATTCGCCTGAAACAGGTCATGCGCGTGAACCCAGTCGATAAATTCTTCGACGTTGCGCTCGGTCGGGATCAGGTGTTCGGCACCGTCGACCAGCGAGATGACGTCATTGAAGACACTGCCGATGGTGGTGATGAAATCACGGATATAATTGCTGAAATCCCCGTCATAGACCGAGATCATACAGATATTGTTGTCGATCAGCAGAAATCGCGCGAAGTGTACCGTGCCGACATTGTCGAGCCCGGCAAAAATCTCATCAACATTCTGAGCGACTGCCAGAGTCGCCCGTGCACGCCCAACCGGTGACGGGTCTTTCAGCGGCATGATCAGGTTCATCATCCGCTGTACGTTCTCGCTGGGCTGGGGCGAGGGGCGCGGACCACCGGGAAGTTTCGGCTTTGGATCACGCCAGTGCCAATAAGGCACCACGATGTAACGCGACAGGAACTTGAACCATCCGCGCTCGGGCAGGCTGTTGACGTAGCTGTTGAACCAGCTGTTCTGGCTTGTCATGACCTAACTCTCCGAGAATGGGCAGGGCGATCCGCCACGCCAATTGCTTGATATTCTGTAGGAGTCTATGCGCACCTTCAGGACCGGATCGTCCGATGCTTCGATCCCGTTGGTTAGCAGGCCCGGATTAAAGCTGAGCTTTTCGCAGTCGGCGATCTGGTCCTCGGGCACCGCGTCCAGTGTCAGCGTGCCCATCATGATCCGTTTCCGATGCGGTGGCCAGGGACGGGACGAGTTGTTGAAATCGTCGCCTACCTCGCCAATCATCATCATCAGCGAAAACCGCGCGGGCTCTTTGGCAAGACGGTCTTTCAGTTCGGCCCTCAGATAATCATCGACCGGTGCTTTGTTGGGGTCGGTCCTAAGAACTCCTGCAATCGGTTGCCACGAAAACCGCACCCAGCGGCGTGTGTTGTCAGAACCGGTGGCGACGAATGTATGCACGGCATGATACGCCGCCCTGACATAGCTGGTCGGCGCACCGATCTGGGCGGCTTGCATGATACCCAATTGGGAATAGGCGTTCTGGTCTGCGAACTCGATGGCACCATCATCCGGGCTTATGGTTTCCCCCGGATAGGGATCGCGTTTGGGCAGGATTAGTTGCAGGTAATTGCTAATCTTTCGCCAAGGAGACTCCGCCTTATACAACCTTGGTTTTGCGGCTTCTGCGAAGTCCAGAAAGGTCTCGGGAGTTGGGGCGAAAAACTCGGGCAGGGTCATCGCGATCAGATCGGTATCGGTGCCATCATCCAGATGAAACCGGACCGCCATGCCGCGCACGTCGGACCAGCCGTCATGTACCGCAGCGCAACCTGATCCGTTCGAGAACCGTACGATCACATCCGTCTTTTCCGCACGGAAGTGGTCAGCGATACAATAATTGCGGGCGATCGGTGAGGGTTCGAAACTCCCCGTCGCACTGATTCCAATGCTGTGCACCGGGCGCAGAGCCGTATCGCCATCCGGGCGCTGCAATACCGCAACCAGCTTTTCGGCAATGCCGTGATCGCTCATACCTCTCCCCTTTTCAGTCGTTGAAACCCGCTGAAAATTTCGCGTTAACCATAAATGCTAAGCCTTCAAAGGCAACAAAAACAGCGCAATGGCGGTATTGAAACTGCAGTACGTTTTCCAATGGTACACAGAGTCACCACTTTTGCAGCATTTCGACGGCATTCGCCCAGTATTTGCTCTGCTTGCTGGCCTGGAAAGCTTCGTCCATCAACCTGTAGGACTCAGGTTTGTGGGTCGCCAAACCAACGATCTTTGGCAGTGGTGGATTTATCCGCACCAGACGGTTTTTCAAAACCATACGCGCCATCCAATACTGGTTTTCCGCCGAGGTGGTCAGAAGCAACTCGATCAATGCGCCTTTGGGCGCGCCCGATGTCACCCCGAACCATTTCAACAGGCCCCAATCATCGGGATTCTTGATCATTTCCTCGGAAATGTCCGTCGGCTGCTGACCCGTGCCGATGGACAACGCTTCGATATCCGTAACCCCCTTGGCCCGATCAGCGGCGATGGCAACGTTGATCCCATTCATCACCGGGTTGTTCGCAAAGGTCCCGCCATCTGCGAAATAGCCGTAGTCGACACCATCGGCCACGATCAGATGCGGCGGGAAATAAGACGGTGCGGCAGAACTTGCCATCGCCACGTCCAGCAGTTTGACCGCTGTCATATCCAGCCAGGCCTCGTGTTCAAGGTTCTGGTTTGTGATCGTGAAAGGCGACCAGCCGATTTTGTCGCTGCGATGCAGGCAAACTGTGTTGACGGCCAGAACCAGATCCGACGACAGCGATCCAATGGTTCGGTCTTCGACGAGCGAAGTTCCAATGCGTTCAAGACCCGAGGCATGGTATTGCGACGCCATAATTCCCGGACCACCCCCAAGCCTGAGGCGACGCATGACCTTGTCGAGCGCTTTGTCCAGAACTCCGCGTTCGTTCTCCAGAAAAATCTGATCCGCGTCGCCGCGGTAATGGGCGGCCAACTCACCGACCAGAACGCTCATATCCTTGCCTTGCGTCCGGCCATCCGCCAGTGCCACGGCAATCAGACCGCCTGTCGATGTGCCCGCAAAGCCGTCCGCCTTATCCAGAAATCCGGTTTCTTCGTGAAGGCTCTGCAGGATCAGGCAGGTCAGGTATCCCCGTATCCCACCGCCATCGCAGGAAACCAACTTAAATGCCATTTGATGTGCCTCGTGTTCTTGCCCGCAGCCTGGCCCCGGTCAGAGCTGGGCGCCAGTTTTTTGTTCTTTTGACGCTGACCAAGGGGAAAAACAAGCTTTGCGTAATAAGGTGCATAGCCTGACACCATTTGGGCTAGCAGGAATTAATCTGAGGTTTTGCCGACTTTGTCGCAAACTTTTCTAAGGGAATCTGTTGTGAAGAATTGAATGCTACGCGTCATTTCTGTGATCTGGCTGTTTAGTTCCGATCCGACCGATGACGAGACTCCGTATGGTCAAAACTATGTAACAGATCCGTTGTCGTGTTGTTGGCTCAAAACACTCATAAAAAGTTTGGTGATGCGTGTTGGTGCCGGTTGCCTTCGGGTTACAGCCGCAAAACGCGTTCGATACTGCGTTTTGCTCGGCAAAACCTTCTTCATCAGGTTCTGGTCAACGAATTGCTGGGCAAGGTGGCCTGGCAAAAAACCAAGATACCTGCCGGAAAGGATCAAAATAGCAAGAGCTTGTTCGCTTTGAACCTTTGCTGCGCGCCTTAAGCCCAATTGCTGACCAACGATAAGATTTGGGGAATTCACGCTGAGGCCTGCATAGTTGTACTTGCGCAGGTCGTCCGTGCTTAGATCAATTTCTGAACGGTCAAACAAAGGGTGTTCGTTCCCACAATACAGAAACATGTCCTCACCATAAAGTGGAACATAATCAAGGCTGGCGGACGGACGGTGCAACGCGATGATCCCGATATCCAGATGCCCGGTAATGACCATCGTTTCGATCACGTTAGGTGGTTCCATCGAAAGTTCGATTTGAACTGTGGGCGCGGCTTCGTTGAATTTATGAATTGAGCGGGCCAGCCGCGCCTCTGGATTCGAGGTGCATTGATCGAACAGCGCCACCCGAATTGTACCCGCCAGTTGTTCCTTGATTTCGTTCACTTCGGTTCGAAACTGCGAGACGGATATCAATAGGTCTTCGGTGGCGCGCAGCACTTTTTCGCCGTCTTCGGTCAGCGAGAAACCAGAAGGCCCACGGTTGCAGAGTTTCAAATCCAGGCGCAGTTCAAGATCCGAAATATGCTTGGAGATGGTCGATTTGCCAATGTTCAACTCAACTTCGGCAGCCGAAAGCCCACCGCTTTCAACAACGGTTTTGAATATCCGCAACAGCCGTATGTCGGTGTCGCCTATGCGAGTGGAAAGCGTGTCGAGTTTCATTTTTCAAGTTCGATATATGTGAAACCTATCGCGCAAAGTTTAGCAACGAAGAAACACTTTGTCCAAGCTAGTGTTTCCGCGCCGAGGTAGAATCGGACTGGCCAACTCTCCCCAGGTCAGCGCGCACCTCGAAATCTGAAAATGGGAGGAAATCCATGTCATTTATCAAAAAGCTTGGCACCATCACCGCTGCAGTATCCGTGGCGGCGCTGATGGCTGCAGGCGCAGCCGACGCGAAAAACTTCAAAATTGCGGTTGGCGACAGCGCAGGTAGCGCACAGGAAGCTCTTGGAATAGCATTTGTCAAAGCGCTCGAAGAGAAATCGGGCGGCGGGCATACTGCGACCCTATTCCTGAACGGTCAGTTAGGCTCTGAGCAGGACACCGTCAACGAAGCCGCCATCGGCACGCTGGACATGTCGCTGCTGGCGATCAACAACATCACACCCTTCTCGCCTTCGGTGGGCGTATTCACGCTGCCTTACGTTATCCTGAGCCTCGAAGACGCTGAGACGCTGACTCAGGGTCCGATCGGTCAGGAACTGGTCGAAAACACGATCCGCGATGCGGGCGTGCGCATCATCGGCTGGACCTATACCGGTTTCCGCCGCCTGACCAACTCGAAAAAGCCGGTCAGCTCGGTTGCCGACCTGCAGGATCTGATCATCCGCGTTCCCAAAAACGAGATCATGATCGAAACCTACAAGTCCTGGGGCATCAACCCGACCCCGATGGCATGGTCAGAGACCTTCACCGGTCTTCAGACCAAGGTTGTCGACGGCCAGGACAACCCATACCTGACCATCAACGCAATGAAGTTCTACGAGGTACAGGACCACGTAACCAACCTGCGTTATATTTTCTCGATCGAACCGCTGATCATTTCCGAAGCTGTCTTCCAGGATCTGTCCGAAGAAGAACAACAGATGATCTTGGAAGCAGGACAAGAGGCAACTTTGGCCTCAGCTCAGTTCCTTCGTGATTCAGAAGCGGCCATCAAAGAAGAGCTGACCGCCAAGGGCATGGAAATCATCGATCCAGAAAACGACGAAGCCGAGTTCATTGAACTGGCAACCGGTGCCGTATGGCCGCAGTTCTACGACTCCATCGGTGGCGTCGACAAACTGAACGCTGTTCTCGAAGCCATCGGCCGCGACCCGGTCCAACAGTAATCGCCGTAGAGCGATACAGGGAAGAGCGCTACGGCGCTCTTCTCATCTCAGGGAGGAGGGAACCCACATGTTCTGGAAATTTCTGGACAATATAGAAAGCGTCATATGCCGGGTTTTATTATCCGGTTTCGTCTGCCTTTTGTTCGTACAGATCGTCGCGCGCGAAGTCTTCGGCTTTTCGATCAGCTGGATTGAGGAACTCTCGGTCTACATGTTCGTCTGGTTCGTCTATTTCGGCGCCAGTTACGCCGCTTTGAAAGGCGCACATAACCGGGTGACATTCCAGTTCAAGTTTCTGCCCGACGGCGCGATCAAATACATTGAGGCTTTTGCCGATCTCTTCTGGCTCTTCTTCAATGTCTACTTCTTGTATCTGTCAACGGATTTTGTCTTCAACAAGATGAACAAATTCTGGAAGTCGCAGACTTTGGGCATCGAGATGAAGTACATCTACATGGTGCTGCCCATCGCCTTTGCGCTGATGACCTTCCGCGTCATTCAGGTGAACTACCGCCGCCTGGTCAAGGGTGAAGAAATCCACGACCCCGATCAGATCGACCTCGACGAAATCAAAGCTGCCACTGAAGCAGCCAAGAACGACTAAGGCAGGGAGGAAACGTCATGGAATCCGAAATCGTCACAATCCTATTTGGATCGTTTCTTCTTCTGCTGCTCATCGGCGCACCGATCACGGTTGCTCTGGGTGTGGCTTCGCTGTTTTCGTTCCTGTATCTGGGCGAAAATCCCATCAAATTCGTGCAGATTGCCTTTACCTCGGTGGGCGCTTTCCCTCTGATGGCGCTGCCAGCCTTTATCCTGGCCGGAGCCTTGATGGAGGCCGCCGGTATCTCAAAACGGCTGATAAACGTCGCTGAAAGTCTCGCCGGTCCATTTACCGGTGGCATCTCGGCGGCAACTGTCATGGCCTGTCTGTTTTTTGGCGCCATTTCGGGCTCAGGCCCGGCAACGACCGCGGCGGTGGGGATGCTGATGATCCCCGCGATGATCAACCGCGGATATGAGCGCGGCTATGCCTCGGCGATCACTGCGTCCTCTGGCGGCCTCGGGATTATCATTCCTCCCTCCATCCCGATGGTGATCTTCGGCATTGCCGCGCTCGGCATGGCACCTCCGGTCGAAGCGGTCGAGAAATTCGGTACCTTCCAGTCGGTCTCAATCTCGAAACTGTTCATCGCAGGCTTCGTTCCGGCCTTCCTGATCGCCACCAGCCTGCTGATTCTGAACTTTTTCATGTCGAAAAAGCGCGGCTACAAAGGATCGGCCGAAGGTTGGTCCATCCGTAATGTTTTCTGTGAGATGTACCGTGGATTCTGGTCATTGATGGCACCGCTGGTGATCCTAGGTGGCATTTACACCGGTTTCTTCACCCCGACCGAGGCCGCAATTGTTGCGATCTTCTACACGCTGGTCGTGGGTGTAGTGATCTACCGCGAACTGACGTGGCAAACGCTTTTCCAATCGCTGGAAGCCACCACATGGTTGACCGGCCGGGTTCTGTTGATCCTGTTCACCGCCACTGTGTTTGGCCGTCTGCTGGTGGAGAACCAGATCCCGGCGATCATCGCGGACTCGATGCTCAGCTTTACCGACAACCTCTATGTGATCTGGGCGCTGATCATCTTCTTCCTGCTGTTTGTCGGCATGTTCATGGAGACGCTGGCCACCATCCTGATCCTGGTTCCGGTGATGCTGCCGGTGGCTTATTCGGTGGGCATCGACCCGATCCACTTTGGCGTGGTGATGGTCTGTACGCTGGGCATCGGCTTCCAGACGCCGCCGCTGGGTGAGAACCTGTTCATCGCCTCGGGAATTTCGAACATCTCGATCGAACAGATCTCACTGCGGGCGCTGCCATTTGCAGCCGCTAATACGGCCGCGATCTTCATCATCGCCTTCTTCCCTGAGCTGTCGCTGTGGTTGCCACGGCTGCTGGGCTACTGACCCGGAAAGGATGACGACATGAAACAATTGATCACCAACATCCTGTTTGCCACCGACCTGTCGGCGAACTCACCCCACGCCCTGCGCCATGCTGCCAGCATCGCGCAGGCCACAGGGGCGCAGATTCACGTGCTGCACGTTAACGAGCCGCTTTCAGAAGACGCCAAAATCACGATGGAAATGTTCATCCTAAACGCGGAAACCCGTAAAACCGCGCTGTCGCGCCGCCACGAGATGGTGCGACAGGTATTGGCAGAACGGCAGGCAAAGTTCTGGGCACGCTTCGAAGGCGATGATGCCAGGATTCGTGAACAGGTAACCTCGGTCGAGGTCACCGACGGTCACCCCGCCGAAGTGATCCTGCGCCGTTCGGTTGAGTTGGGCTGTGATCTGATCGTGCTCGGCGCGCACGACCACGGCTTTTCCCATACCTTCCTCGGCACCGTCGCCAAACGCGTTTTGCGGCGGTCCAAGATCCCGACACTGATCGTTCCGAACCCGAACGAAACCTAACAACCCCTCTGAAAAGGAAACACAATATGAGCAAGACCCTGACCGCGCAGGACCTGGCCGACACGTTCGACGCGTTCAACCGTCACGACATCGACGGAGTGATGACCCATTTTGCCGATGACTGCGTGTTCTACACCGTCGCCGGTGACAAGAAATACGGCAACAAGGTCGAAGGCGCAGAGGCCATCGCTGCTGCGTTCTCGGGCGTATGGGCTGGTATGAAAGACGCGCATTGGGATCACCACAGCCACTTTGTGCACGGTGATAGGGCTGTATCGGAGTGGACTTTTTCCGGCACCGACGCCAACGGCATGCGCATCGAGGCCGAGGGCGCCGATTTGTTCACCGTGCGTGACGGGAAAATCATAGTGAAACAGGCGCTTCGCAAAACGCGCCCAATGTTCAAAGCCTGATCCGCCGCCCTGCGCGTAGCTTCGGAGAGTAACAAGAATGGTGGACAACAACATCCCGCGTCACTGGCCCAAGGCCAGCTATGACCCCAAGTATGACCCCATCATAGATGCGGGTCCGGGTCACAATCGTGACCACGCGCCAACATACTGGATTGGCACTGCGGGCACACCGCCTGCGGATGATGGCCCGGTGTCCAGTGACATGGATGCCGACGTCGTTGTTATCGGCTCGGGCTATACCGGATTGTCGACCGCCATTCACCTGGCCAAGGAGCATGGCATTCAGGCCGTGGTTCTGGAGGCGAACACCGTGGCTTGGGGCTGTTCGACCCGCAATGGTGGGCAGGCCCAGATTTCCTCAGGGCGGTTGAAACGCTCGCAGTGGATCGAGCGGTGGGGCATAGACGTGGCCAAAGGCATGCACGCAGAAGTGACCGAAGCCTTTGAGCTCTTCAATGATCTGATCGCTTCGGACGATATCGACTGCGATCCGCAGCCGGGGGGACATTATTATATTGCCCACCGGGACAAGGTGATGCCGTCGCTCAAAAAAGAGAGCAAGCTGCTGAATGATGTGTTCGGTTATGGATCGCGCATTATTTACCGCGATGAGCTGCACGAAAGCCACGTGCGTGAAATGGAGGCAGCAGGTGCCATGTGGGAGCCTGATGGCACCTGCATCCATGCTGGCAAACTGGCCTTTGGTTATGTCAACATGGCCCGCCGGTTGAGCGTGAAAATCCACACCGGCAGCCCGGTAATGGGGTGGGAGACCAAAAACGGCGTTCATCATCTGCGTACGCCGGGGGGTATCGTTCGGGCAAAGACCGTGGCTCTGGCAACCGCCGGTTACACGCCGCCCGGTTTGAACAACCGGACCAAACACCGCTTGATGCCGATCCTGTCAAACTCGATGGTCACACGGCCCTTGACCCAGTCCGAACTGGACGAGTGTGGCATCCAGACCAAATCGCCCCTGACCGATACCCGCACGTTACGGCACTATTATCGCCTTTTGCCGGACAATCGGATGCAGATCGGCAGCCGCAGTGCCGTGACAGGGCGGGATGCCGAAAACAACAAGCACTTGGAACTGCTGAAAAAAGGTCTTGCCCGCAAGTTCCCGGCGCTGGAAGATATCAACCTCGACTACTCGTGGTGGGGGTGGGTCGATGTCAGCCACGACATGATGCCCCGTATCTTCCAGCCAGACCCTGATCAAAGCGTGTTCTACGCGATGGGGTATGGCGGCAATGGCGTGATGTATTCAGCACAGGCCGGGCGACGCATGGCGCAGTTGGTTGCCGGTGAAAAAGATAAGGCATTTGACCTGCCAATCTTCACGTCCCCGCTGCCAAGCCACGGCATCCTCACACCCTTCCGACGATTGGGCCAGCGCATGGCTTATGTCGGCTACTACCTCAGGGACGAAATTCTCTAACTCACCAACGCTTTGACGTCTCAAACAAGGACAGAAACAGATGAAAATGACGACGGAAGAGGCCTTTGTTAAGGTTCTGCAGCTTCACGGTATTGAACACGCGTTTGGTATCATTGGTTCGGCGATG
>NZ_JBQFZU010000028.1:0-53879 GCF_056542405.1 Ruegeria sp. AD11(2025)
ATAGAGGATTTCCGCGCCTTCTTCCTCGGCCATGTAGACGCGTTTCTCGAACAGCTCTGCCGCCTTGTCGTGGATCACACAGCCCAGTTCGGTTTCAGGGTCCTGCGGGTCGCCGAACTTGATCTTCTTGGCCTTCTCCAGCACCAGCGGCACGAACTTGTCCGCCACGCTTTCCTGCACCAAAATGCGCTTTACCGCGGTGCAACGCTGGCCGGAATTGCCGGTGGCACCTGCAACTGCAATCGTGGCGGCTTTGTCCAGATCAGCGTCGCTGAGGTCGTTGAGGACGATCAGAGGATCATTTCCACCAAGTTCCAGCGCCTGGCGTTTGTAGACGCCTTTTTCGGCAATCATCTTGCCCACAGGCACGCCGCCGGTGAAAGTGATGATGTCGATATTTTCGTTAGTGATCATCTCATCCCCGATGTCAGCGGGCCAGCCGGTGACAACCTGGAACATCTCGGGCGGTAAACCCGCCTCATACAGAATATCCGCCAGCGTCAGACAGGTCAGCGGGGTCAGTTCCGTCGGCTTGCAGACCATGCAATTGTTGGTAGCAATCGACGGCGCGATCTTGTGGCTGACCATGTTCAGGGGATGGTTGAATGGCGTGATCGCACTGATCGCCTTCACCGGCTCGCGCGTGGTGAAGATTTTGCGGGCCTTGCCATTATGGGTCAGGTCGCACGAAAAAATCTCACCATCATCTTTCAGCGCCTCCGCTGCCGCGAATTGATACACATCCTGCGCCCGCTTGGTTTCGTAGATCGCATGCTGGTGGCAGATGCCCAGTTCAAGCGTCAGCCATTTGGCCAGATATTCACGCTTTTCGCCGATCAGTTCCCCCGCGCGCTGCAGGATCTGGCTGCGTTCATACCGGGTGAGTTTCGGCTTGTAGTTTGCCGCAATCTCGAAGGCCTTGCGCGCGTGCTTGGCGGTGCCGGCCGGAACATGGCCCACCACCTCGTTGGTGTAGGGGTAGAGTACCGGAACCGTTTCGTCGGTAAAGACAATCTCACCGCCGATCCGCATCCCTTCGTTTCGTGTTTCGATGTTCGACATGGTCTGATCTTTCATGACTTACTGTGCCGCCGCTGTGGTTGCGTAGAAAAAGGCGTCGAAGTTGCGCAAAACCGGTTGGTTCGGAAGGTCGATGACGCGGTTCACGATGAACGGAACCTCTTGTTCGGTCAAACCGCCATGGCTGCGAAGTGGTTCCTTCAGGGCCGCCAGATCATGACGGTGCTCGGACGTGCCAATGCAGATGTTCTCGCCCGAAACCATCACGATGTCGCCAATCCGGTCGCCCGGCAGCTCGAACTGCTCGATGGCTTCGGCCTTGGTCAGCACGTGGGTTATACCCTCGGTCGACCTGAGTTTGGCAATGATGTCATCCTGATCTGCGCCTTCGGGAAGATAGGCGGTCGCGAAAGATCCCAAAGCGCCGTGATGCACGACGTAAGGATCGGTAATGGGCAGGATGACCCGCGCGGCGTCCTTGCCCAGCCATTCGTCCATCAGATCCTGTGCATAGACAACGGCGGGTGATCCGTCAGGCAAGTGTTTTGGCTTCATGCCGTGATCGGCGGTCACCACGATAGCTGCACCCAGCGCGTCCAGTTCGCCCAGATAGCGATCGAACATCGCGTAGAAATCCAGCGCGCCTTGCTGTTCGGGCGCGAATTTGTGCTGAATATAGTCGGTAGTCGACAAATACATCACGTCGGGCTTGAACTCTTTCAACAGCTTGACGCCCGCAGCAAAGACAAACTCAGACAGTTCGGCCGAATAGACCTCGGGCACGCACATGCCCAGCCATTTGCTTGCATTGTCAATACCGTGCTCGGCCATCGTCGTCTCGCCCGAGCGTTCCGAAGAAAAGGCGACGGCCCGACCTTCGTCGAATTTCAACCCCGCACCAAGCAAGGCGCGGAGTTTGTCCTTGGCGGTGACCATGGCAATGCGGAACCCTGCATCGTAGAATTGCGAGAAAATGGTCGGCGCGCGCAGAAAACGCACGTCATTCATCATCACCTCTTCTCCGCTGTCTGGGTCAATCAAGTAGTTGCCGCAAATACCATGCACGATGGGAGGGCGCCCGGTCGCGATTGACAGATTATTCGGATTGGTAAAGGACGGGATCACGGAATGAGCCAGCCGGTCCGTGCCTTCTTCTCTCATTCTCTTGAGATTGGGCATCAGCCCCTTGGCTATTGCGACTTCCAGATATTCTGGTTCGCACCCATCCAGGCAGATTGCGATTGCGGGCACTTTCGGCGTCGGATAGACGCGCTCGTTGGCTACGACAGGGGTTTGGATAGTCATCTCGATACGTTCCTTGATAGTTATGCGGCCAGTTTGGCGCGTTCTTCCAATGCCCGGAGGGGCGGTGCGGCGTTTTTCACACCCATCTCCTCCAATGATTCTTTTGCAGCTGTCACAACTTTGCGCATGACCTCTTCATTCATTTGGCCAATACATCCGACTCGGAAGCTATCAACGACCGTCAGTTTTCCCGGATAAATGATGAAACCCTTTGATTTCATCAGGTTATAAAATTGATCGAACACGAAGTTTTCGTCCGCCGGACAGAAAAAAGTGACGATGATTGGGCTGAGCCAGCGACTGTCGAGCAAGGTCTCAAAGCCCAACTTGCGCATTCCCGCGACCATGACATCACGGTTGCGGGTATATCGCTCGCCGCGGCCAGGAACGCCCCCTTCGGCGGTATGCGCCCTAAGTGCCTCGATGAACGCCGCAACTACATGGGTGGGAGGGGTGAACCGCCACTGACCGGTCTTGTTCATATGTGCCCATTGCGCATGCACGTCCAGGCTCAACGAATGGCTGTTGCCCTCAGCGGCCTCAAGCTCGGATTTTCGGGCAACTATGAAACCAAATCCGGGCACGCCTTCGATACATTTGTTGGCCGAGGACACCATTGCCTCATACCTGATCTCGCTTGGTTTCAACTCGATCGCACCGAAAGCAGACATCGAATCAACCAGAAGCTTGCGCCCGGCGGAATAGGTGGCCTCGGAAATCTCTTCGACGGGGTTCAGAATGCCCGAACTGGTTTCACAGTGTATCGCAACCACGTGCGTGATATCGGAATCCTTGGCAAGAATGCGGGCAACTTCGTCGCCGCGGGGCGGCAGATAATCGCCCTTGTCCAAAACCACATGTGCGCGGTTCAGATACTCCAGGGTCTTCGCGGAGCGTTGACCGTAGGCACCATTTGCTAGTACCAGCGCCTTACCATCGCGCGGAATGAATGATGCAAGCATCGCTTCGACTGAAAACGAACCACTGCCCTGCATTGGGACGCAGTCGAAGTCATCAGCGCCCTTGCCAAGCAACGCCAGCAGACTGGACCGGACCTCGCGCGTCATGGCGCGAAAGTCATCATCCCAACTGCCCCAATCCTTTAACATAGCTGCCTTCACGGCATAGGACGTCGTCAATGGGCCGGGCGTCAGAAGGTAAGCTTCACCGAGGCGCGGTTGTTCGATTTTGGGGTTGGAAGGCGTCATAACCAGGCTCCAGAAAGGTATTTTCAAGAACACAATTGCAGCAAAGGTTTCTATATGTGAAATTGCAAATATCAATCTTATTATAAGCACAGCCTATGAGCTGGCATTGGAGGACCGCTGTGCGACACAGCCAGCTCAAAGCCTTTCATTTTGTAGCCAAGCATGGTGGGTTTTCGCGTGCGGCAGAGGCTCTTTTTCTGACGCAGCCGGCAATTTCGGAGCAGGTGCGCAAGTTGGAACAGGACCACGATCTGTTGTTGTTCCAGCGCGAACGCAAACGTGTAACCCTAACCCCCGACGGTGAGCAGCTTTTTCGATTTACGAAGCAATACTTTGAGATCGAAAGTCAGATCGAAGATTACCTTTCTGAGACCAAGGCTTTGATCGATGGAGAGTTACGAATCATCGCCGACTCAGCGCACCACCTGACCGCGTTTCTGGGTCCCTTTCAGAAGAAAAATCCGAATGTCACGATCAGCGTGCGCTCGGGGAATAGTGAGGAGATTCTGGAAGAACTAAGGGCTTACAACGCGGAAATTGGCGTAGTGGGCAGCCTGTCTCCAGGCAAGGATTTGGATGTCTTGAGCCTTGGTTCCACCGAGATCGTGGCCTTTGCCGCACAGGGTGTTCTTTTGGCGTCGAAACCCACCCTGTCCCTGGAAGAGCTGTCAATTCTGCCGCTTATTTTCCGTGAAACAGGTTCGAAAACGCGCCAGAAACTGGAAGACGAGGCCAAAAAACACGGGATTACGTTGAAACCGGCGATTGTGGCAGAAGGACGTGAGGCGATACGGGAACTTGTGGCCTCGGGCGCAGGTATAGGCTTCGTCTCGCAGGCGGAGTACGGTCATGATGACCGCCTCCGACAGATCAAGCTTAAAGGCATCAACCTGCAGATGGGTGAGAGCATCATATCGCTGTCGCAGAGGCGAGAAGTGAAGATCATCCGCGCCTTCACAGAGTTTGCGCAGCGTACCTTGGAAGAAAACCCCGCCAACGCCTGATTGGCGGGGCAGGGTACCAAGAATGGCAGCTAGCGACTGCGCCAGGCCTGGGTGCGTTTCAGAATTCCCTTGGACGCTGTCAGGTGAATGATCCGGGCGAGAGCATTTGTATAAAAGATCATCATCCCCATCGCCGCAGCCGGTGCGATGTCCCCGGCATCATCCATGTTCAACACCGCGATGGACGCAAGCGTGGTCTTGGGCGAGTAGAGGAACACCACCGCCGATACGGTCGTCATTGCGTTCACGAACAGATAAATGGATATGTCCAGAACCGCAGGCAGACATACAGGCACCGTAACCCGCGCAAAAAGTTTCATCGTCGGCTGTTTTAGCGAGGCCGAGACGGACTCAAATTCGCGGTCCATTTGTTTGAGTGCGGTCACCGCCGTCAGGTGCGAAACTGTGTAAAAGTGCGTCACCGTACAGATCACCAATATCGCCATAGTGCCGTAGATGCCGTTCAGCGGGTTCGAGGGGTTGTTGAAGAAGAAGATGTAGGACAGCCCCAGCACCATTCCCGGAATTGCCATTGGCAGCATCGCGAACATCTGAAAGACCGACCTGCCAGTGCGGAACCCTTTCGATTTTTCCACGAGGTAAGCGCCGAAGAACACAACAGTGGTTCCGATCATTGCGGTCAGCAGGGCTAACCGGATTGAATTGAAATATGATCCCCATCCGCCGCCATCCATCTTGTCGAACTGATAGTTTCGCAGGCTAAGGCTTAAATCGTAGGGCCAGAATTTGATCAGCGCCGCGAACTGGCACACGGCCAGAAGGCCGACGATGAATACCCCAATAAGGCTGCAATAGACAAGGAATAGGCGGTCAGCTTTCGGGTTAGGGGTTGCTTGATACGGCACTGACCGCGCCGACAACAGTGCCACTTGTTTGGACTGGACCATGCGGTCGATGGCAAAGGCGAGGATTGCCGGGATCACCAGAACCACGGATACAACAGCGCCCATCTCAAAGTTTTGCTGGCCGATTACCTGTTTGTAGATATCCACCGCAAGCACGTTGAACTGCCCGCCGATGACTTTGGGCAGGCCAAAATCGGTAATTACCAGATTGAACACCACGAAGGCGGCTGAAATCAGGCCATAGCGGGCACCCGGAACCGTGACCGTCCAGAACGTCCGCCATGGTGTTGACCGCAGACTCGCCGCAGCCTCATAAAGCCGTGCATCCGAGATTGCCAGCGCTGTTGAAATAATCAGGAAGGCGTGTGGGAAGGTGAAAAAGACTGATCCGATCACGATGCCGATCGGGCCGTATATACTTGCGCCAAACAGCAATTCCTTGATCATGCCCTGATTGCCGAACAGGTATACCAACGCAATACCTGGTAACAGTGAAGGGACCAAAATCGGCGCCATCGCGATCAGGCGAAAGACGCCCTTGAACCGCATACAACTGCGATTGAGCGCATAGGCGAACCAAAAGGCCAGCGTCACCGTCACAATAGTGCTGACAATGGAAATCCAAAGCGAGTTTTTGATTGAATTGAAAAGCGCAGGTGTCGAGAAGTAGTTTACAAAGTTATCCAGACCCCGCGATTGAACTGGCCGCAACTGAACCCGGCGGAAGGTGTTGGAATCAAGCTCGACCCAGTCAGTGCCGTCATGTAACTTTGATCCGACCAGAAAGCGTCCGGTGTCGCTTGCATTACGGATCTGGTACATGACCGGGCTGCGGAAGCTGAAATCCGGAAACAGACCCGTCACCGGCAAACGCCCGTCCGAACCAGTCACAAGATCGGTGTCTGCAAACGTCTCGGTCTGACGGTTCAGAGCATCTCCAGACAGGATCGTCGCGTCATAAACGCCCGCTTCATCGCTGACCTGGAATTCGTATTGCGACAATTCCACCCGATAGGTGGAAAATGACTTGGACAGCATTGTGTAAAGCGGCAACGCCAGGGTCACGATCAGATAAAGAACGATGACCATCATGCTGCCGCGCATGAGGATGTCGTCGCGGCTGAGCTTGGGCTTGATGTTGGCGCCAGGTGGCATGGTATCGCTGTTGGTAGAGATCGTGCTCATGCCTCGGTCTCCGGAACATCAAAGGCCATCAGGCGATTTTCAGGAAGCTCAATCACCATGCTGCGTCCCTCTTCCAGTTCAAGACGACGCACAGCATTGATCGAGAAATCGGCAATCAGTTCCGATGATCCGAACCGCTCGTTGCTTAGACGGCAGCGCCAGAATGAGCCCAGAAACTCCATCTCATCAAGTGTGACTTCGATGCAGTTTCGGTTGCCACCTGTATCCAGATACCCAGCTTCATGGGGTATCACATCTTCTGGCCTGATTGCCGCCACAACCGGTGTTCCGTCATTAAATTGATGGCCTAAGCAGGCAAAAGTTTTTTCGCCCACGCTCAGCCGCCCGCCCTTTGTTACTTGAGACTGAACCTGGTTCATTTCACCAATAAAATCAGCCACAAACAGGTTGGACGGTTCCCTGTAGATTTCTGTGGGAGGACCTACCTGCTCAATAACCCCGTGATTCATGACCACGATGCGATCAGCCATGGCCAGCGCCTCTTCCTGATCATGGGTCACCATCACGGTGGTCACGCCCAGCTTGCGCTGCAATTCCTTGATTTCGTGCCGCAAATGGACGCGCACCTTGGCATCCAGCGCCGACAGGGGTTCGTCCAGCAGCAACAAGCCGGGCTTGGACGCGATCGCGCGCGCAAGTGCAATCCTTTGCTGTTGCCCGCCCGACAGCTGCGCCGGGTATTTCTTTCCCTGATCGGGAAGTCCGACCAGATGCAGCAATTCGTTTACTCGGACCACAATTTCAGACTTGCTGCGACCCGAGTTTTCCAGACCAAAGGCGATGTTCTTTTCAATTGTGAGGTTGGGAAACAGCGCATAGGACTGAAACACAATCCCGAAATCACGTTCGGACGGGGGCAGGTTGGACACGTCCTTGCCATCCTGCATGACCGTGCCTTTGGTTTGCAGGTCCAAGCCTGCAATGGCCCGCAGCAGAGTAGTTTTTCCGCAACCCGACGGACCCAGAAAGCAGACAAACTCACCTTCGTTGATTTCCAGCGATATGTCCTTGAGTGCGAGAAAGCTGCCGAAGGCTTTCCACAAATTTTGGATACTGAGATACAGTTCACCGGGTGGCGTTTTCTGAAGCACGGGAGAGGCCCTCATATCTGCACCTCGGGCACGGCCTTACCTGGCCGGTCTGAACCGGGTGAGTAGGTTGTATTTGGGGGAACAAGACTGTGGTGCGCAGGAGGAGTGCAAACGCCCCTCCTGCCAATAGGATTACTTCGCTTCCGACTTTCCGTCATAGCGAGACTGCCATTCCTTCAGGATTGCCGCGCGATTGTTGGCGGCAAACTCAAAATCATTGTCAATCATTGCATCCAGAAGGCCCTCTGGGAAGTGTTCGACCGGTTTTGCGACGCCGGGATAGGCCACAACCGCATAACCGCTGTTGTACATCTCGTTGGCTTCTTTGGTGACCGAGAAATCAACCAGTTTCTGAGCGGCTTCCAGATTTGCCGTACCGGCAACAATTGCGGTTGCCTCCATGTCCCAGCCTACGCCTTCAGACGGAACAATGATTTCAAGCGGGGCGCCGTCCGCCTTTGATTTAGCACCGCGGAAGGCAAACGAGATACCGATCGGGATTTCGCCAGCAGCCGCCAGTTTGCAGGGCTTCGAACCCGAATGGGTATATCGCGCGATGTTTTCGTGCAGCGCATCCATGTATTCCCAGCCGCCGTCTTCACCAAACATCTGCAGCCAGCTCGAAACATCAAGGAAACCAGTGCCTGATGAATTTGGATTCGGCATGATGACCTGATCCTTGTACATTGGATCGGTGAGATCCTTCCAAGATGTCGGAGGTGTCAGCCCGGCCTTTTCAGCCTCGACCGTGTTGTAGCAGACGGATGCAACCCAGGCATCCATGCCTACCCAAGCCGGCGGGTTGTCATTGTCAACAAATTTTGGATCCAGGCTATCGACCCCGACCGGAGCGTAGGGCTCCAGCATGCCTTCAGATTTCAGTAACAGCAGTGACGTGGCCGCTAGCCCCCAGACAACGTCCGCTTGCGGGTTATCCCGCTCAGCCAGCAGCTTTGCGGTGATGATGCCGGTCGAGTCACGAACCCAGTTGATCTTGATATCAGGATTGCTTTCGTTGAATGTCTCAGCATACCGGGCCAGATCTTCTGCCTCAACGGCAGTGTAAACTGTCAATTCCGTTTCTGATGCCGCTACTGTCGCGGTCAGTGTGCCGATGGCCAGAGCGGTAAGAAGTGATGTTGTGTGTTTCATTGTTGTCCTCTGTCGGAAATTTTTAAAGGGTTCGCCATTCTCATGCGGCGTTGTCATTCAGATTAGTGCCGACAGTTTGACAGATATTATCTTCAAGAAAAATCGATTATACCTTCAACGTCATAAGCCAGCCCTATGGATAAAGCTTCTGCTCAACGCTAAGTGTTGCGATCAGTTTTGGGTTCGCAGCAGGGTTCTAGACGTTTGAAATATGGGTCTTGCTTGATTTGGCATCACCCGTTCTTATCTCCTCCGGCACGCACAATTGTCTGCGCAAAGGTCGGATCGGCATTTCATATGCGTTGATTTAGCATCTTACGGGTCAAGTGAAGGAACATTGGCGTGTTTTCGTGTGTAACATGCTCGATCCAACCTGCCGTGAGCATGGCCGAACACACGTGGAATGTACCCCACTTGTTGCAAAGCGCGCGCCAGTTTCGGGGTATCGTGCCGCTGTGGGGTGCCATTTTGAACCAACAGAAAATCAAAAGAAAATTGTTCGCAAAACAACGAAACTTTCCCTGAGCGCGGACACCGTACCCAATGGCGCGATTGTCCATACGTAACGTACAAAACCATAGGCCAAGCAACAAGAAGCACCATTTTCAACGATGGGCTGAAACTATACGATCTATGTCCTACTCGCTTACGGTGTGATTGGCGCCGAGAATTCTCAGCGCGTTGTCAGGCTCATAGAAAAATCAGAAATTGGTTCTGACGGTTCTCGTTCTTTTGAGTGCCAGTATTAGCTGCCATTGCGATAACGTCTTAGGGTCGGGACTCATAACCAGTAAATGACGAGTGCCGCCAGCGCGAATGCGGACAGGAAAACCTTTGGGCTTTGAGATATGCTGCTTCGATCATGACCGTCTTCTCTTCACCACGACCAGCGGTCCAGCATCTCGGCGAAAATGCCTTTGCCTCTCTACCGTTTCCAACGATTGCAGAGCGTCTTGCGCGGATCGTATTCCATGGGCGCATCGCGCCATTGTAAGCCACGGCGATTGATGAAGATAATCCCACTCAGGACACGCCGGTCATCCGCCCGAGGTTTGCCACGGGACTTTGGAAAGAAGGGGGCCAGACGAACCATTTGCTCGTCACTCAACCAGAAAAGGTCAGACATATTCACCGCTTGTTTTGGGCACGGTGAATCACGCAGTACGCTAGAAATCAAAGGGTGCTGAGCCTAAAGGGCTGCTCGACTGGTTCCGCTGAGACTGTTTGAAATTTGTCTGGCAGCACCTTTGGGTCAACAATTTACACTTATAGCGATTTGGGGCGATTTCGAGTATACTAAGCTATTGGTATACGGAGATTCATGTTTTGACATATACCAAGTTTATATCGTTTTGTTCTAGTCTTGCACCAATTCTATTTGTTGCGTCATTGTCGGGTGCTCAGAACGCTGCAGGCCCTTGCAGCGATCTTAGACCTGTATCCAACGCGCTCGGTTATAAAGTTCGAGAAGCCAATACGCGCTGTGAAGGACTATATGAATCTACCGTACGTGCTATCGGCCTCGAACTCGTAGGAGTGATGTTAAATCGGTCCTTTGATTTTTCAACCGATACAGTACAGATCGTTGGACCGGAAACGGCGAGCTTACCGCCACACATGAATAGGCAGATAAGGGTTCGCGCCGTCGCTCTTCCACTCAAGACCTATTACCAGATGGATGGGGTCCTTGATGGCAGCTCGCGATTGCACTGGCCAATCGGGGACGTTGTAAAAGCAGCGGGTTTGAAACCGCGAAACCTAGGTCTTTACGGATGGATCGAAACTGGGGGAGAAAAAACTTTCGTTCCTGTTCAGATCGTTGCCAGCGACTCGCATAACACGACGTCCGACGTGATCACGCTCATGTTTCGTGTGTCAATGAATGCAGAGGAAATCTACTGGCGTAGGAACGAAGGTGGCGTTGAGACAGAGTGGCTAAGCGTCATCGATAGTCCCGTCAGTTCTGGCAAAACTGTCTTTGTTAGCCTGCCCAACGGGCCACCGTCCGAAATTCGTATAGATGTCGCGGCAAAGAGAGAAAACAGCGACAAATGGGCAAGAATTCAGTTCAACGTTCTACGGGTCAACCAATGAAAGCCTCGGAACGACGCCGGATCGTCCAACAACGGGAAGCCGAGTTAAGCGCAGCTACAGCCGCTGTTTTGTCAAACCCAGATGCGAATATAGCGGCCGAGTTGAGACGAATACGCGAATATGATCGATTGTTGGCTTCTGACACAGAAGGACCCGGGCGCGAGCGTTTATTAGCCGTCGTGATTGGCATTCTTTGCGTTACTATCGTCGGTCTTGGGCAAGTTATTCGAATGCCTGTTAGTAGTCTCAAACTGTTTGTGGAAAGTGAAAGTACCAAATTCGAGGTCTCAAGTGACTGGTCATGGAACGCCTCGATCGGTGAAATCGACCGTCTGCGCTTGGTTGGGTTCGAAAGCGTCGAGCTTCCGACCGCAATTTCTGCAGGGGATTTGGAAGAGCAGCCAGATAGCATTGGACTGAAAGGTGGGCAGCTAACGTTTGAGGCGCTCATGGTTGGTGAGGGCGGTCGCGTTACAATAGACACTGACACTGTCTCAACCGATCTATTCGCAGAGGCTGCTGCTGTGAGCGGGCAACTGACTATGAACAGCGCGACAAGTGTGGACGTTGGTTCAAGCTATGTTGCGGCAAACCCTCAGTTGGACGGGCCAGCTTCCAGCATTCCTGACATCCCTGAAATTGTTACGTTTGCCGCTGAACCAAGTTTGGCTGTGCCTGTTCACATTCGCATTGAGGGTGGAAGTAGAAGCGGAATTGATAACGTTCAAATTTCGGAACTGTCTTTTGCGCGGAAAATTTCGTCTAGCCCCGGTAATTTCGAGTTTGAGTCCACAATAGTCTCTGGTCATCTATCGTTTCCACAAGCGCGAAAAGAAGTCGTCCTCCACCGCGGTGATCACATTGAAATACGCGAGGCCACCGAAGCACGACTGGTCAGCATCTCGTTGGACGAGCGATTGATGATCACCTTCGAGGGCAAGGCAAAAGTCATCAAGATGGTTCAGGCTGGAGAGCCCATCGACCTCCGGCCGACCGTATTGGAGTATATCTTTTACAATAACAGAATGACGTTTTTGTGGAGTGCCCTTGGGATCGTTTGGGGCTTTGCCTGGAGTATTCGCAGAACCGTATTCGGATGAGGAGGGGAAGACGATGCTAAGACCTGTTCTGTCATTGTTGGTCAGTGCTTTTTGCGCGTTTGTTTTTGTCTTTGGGGACAACGAAGCGAAAGCGCAGCAATTCTCTGGTGAATCTTTCGCCCGTGACTTCAGAAGTCTCGTGGTGAAAGTCAAAACCACATGGGAGTCCGGTCTGCAACAAGACGGGTTTGGCTTTGTCGTAGGTCACAATTCAACAGGCGCGTACATCGTCACGGCTAACCACGTTGTTCGAGGTAGGGGACCAGGCGAAGTCGCGAAATCGGTCGAGGTCACTTGGTTTCACCGTCGGGGTGAGCAATTCCCCGCAACGCTGATCGGGACGGCTGACGCAAAGCGCGACATTGCGGTGCTGCGGACGGAACTACCAGTAGGTGTGACCATCTCGCCAGACTTACTGATCAGCCCGGCCGCGCCGATTCAGCGAGGAACAAAGGTCTGGTTCATTGGCAGGGCAGGAGAATGGTACGTTCCGTTCCAGTCAGGGATTGTAAACAGTGTCGATCTGGACGATCAAATCCTGATCGATGGACTGAATGTTCAGGTAGGCACATCTGGTGCACCGCTCACGACGGCTGAGGGTGTGGCAGGGATCATAATTGAGGACGCCGGTGGTGTTACTAGGGCAACGTCAATCGGGTTCATCGCCCGCGCATTTCAGGCCTGGGCCCATCCCTGGGATATCAAAACAATCACCCCCACCGATGATCCCCCAACGACGCCAGAGCCTGAACCTGCGCCCGCACCTGCAGGCGCACGCTCGGAGTGGTTTGTTTTTCTCGGCTCGTTCCCTCACAGCGGTCTGAGCGATGCGCGACAGCTCAAAAACCGGGCAGAGCAGTTTTTCCCCGGTGAGGCTATCATCATTGATACGGATTTGTACTCGAACCTGACCAACGGTCTGTATTCGGTCGTAATCGGCGCAGGCAGCCGTAGTGAAGCTCAAGAGATTAGAAAGCAAGCTCAACGTCTGGTGAGTGATGCGTATTTTAAGCAGGCTGGAGCCTATAGCGGTCCGTAATGCTGGGACCGAAAGTGTTCGCCTGATGAACTAAGGGAATGGAGGAAACAACATTGCATTCTCCGCGTCGTAATTTCTGTGTATCGTTTTTGCTCTCTTGTGTTGCATTCCTGTCTGCGCGAGCTGCCAAGGCTCTGGAGATCGTGTCCAGGTCTGACTGGCGTGCGAAGGACCCCGCTGGTCAGATGAAGCGCCACAATCCAATGCGAATTACCATTCATCATAGTGCGACAAAGCGGCGGCCAACTGTCCCGCTCGATCAGAAACTGAGATCCTTGCAGGCGTTCTCGCAAAGCGATGGTTTGTTGGCAGACGGAAGGCGAAAAAAACCTTGGGCCGATGTGCCTTACCACTTTTACATCGATGCGAATGGCGTCGTCGCTGAGGGTCGGCCGGTTGCCTTTGCCGGGGATACAAACACCAACTACGATCCAACGGGCCATATCGGAATTGCGGTGGAAGGAAACTTCGAGAACGAAGTGCCATCGACATCTCAGTTAGACGCCCTTGTCGAACTAATTCAACTACTTCTCGATGAATACGATTTGGAACCCGACGCCATTGATCATCACGGTTCGTTTGCAGCTACTGCGTGTCCTGGCCGCAATCTTGCAACCTACTTACCAGAATTAAAATCACGTGTGTCGGGTTATAATGGAAAACCTGAACGCGGATTAAAACTCCCGAAACCCGAGAAAAGACCAAGTTCGCAAGACAGTCGGTAGCCGTGACGATACTGTCGGCACTGCCAACTTGTTTGCGCGTTCTGAACTGGTTCCGCGTCAGGCATGAACTTCCAACCGCATAGCTCAGGATGAGCAATCTGTCGAACACGAACAAACGCTGGTGCATCTATCTTGTGCGGATGTGGCAATTGCATTGAACATCTCTATTGAACTCATTTTTTGGTCAACTTGTCCGAATTTCAGGGGGCGCAAAGCTTCGTCGCCAAGGTCTGGATTGGGCTGTCAGCAGCCGATCATGGCCACCGCGGAGAACGGCGATACTGAACCCAAATCACCGGATGCTGCGACAAGCACGAGACGCAGTGAAGCTCAGTAAGCGCGCATTGCGTATCTGCTGAGTATTGACCGGGTCGTTTGAGAGCTAGATGAGGCATCATCAAGAGAAGAGTTCCGATTCAGCCATCCCAATTATGTCAGTTCTTAGGGGCTTGAACTAACCCAACACCAATAGAGTCTGCGTCAGAGGCAACCAACGACGATTTGACTGCTAACGGTACCAGGAAGGAGGATTGAACCATCTTCGCTCAGCTTCAGGGTCCACAAAGCGGCTGAACCGGCGACGTGTGGCGTTGCCACACAGGTGCCACTCATAGCCGTCCAACCGCCACCAACTTCAGCAGAAAGAACAACTACGCCTGGCGCTACCACCTGAGCCCGGCCATTCGAGAACGGGGCGACATCTCAATTATTATCCACTAACCCCGCGGCACCAAACGAGAATAACTCAGCGGCAGGCAATCCTGCGTCCAACACAAAACCCGGGCGACTGCCTTCATTTCCTGTCGCGACAACCATGGCTAAGTTGGGGGACTGAGATTCCAAGAAAGCGCGCAGCGTCGCGATACCTTTGATAATGTCCGCCTGTTGCCGCATCGCCGCCGTGGCAGCAAGTGCAGGATCATCGTCCTTGGCAATCAAACGATTGGTATTTCCGGCGAGATCGTAACCAAGTGGCATAGACACTTTGCTGGCCTTTTGCTCCATAAGGCAGCGTCCAGCGCGGGGCGGTCTTCGAAGGTGCCGATGGCAGGTTCCATACCGTGACTGGCGACCAGATTTGCTTTCTCGGTGTCTCCGACCAAAGCCCGCACTCCTGACGCAACCCTTTGCCCGAGAATGCGAAGTGTCTCCATTCTGGTGCTGCCCGTACCACCGGTGATGAGAATGCTCATTCCGCTACCGCTGCCCAGATCGCCAGTTCGTTGCCGTTGGGATCGATAAAATGGAACCGCCTCCCACCGGGGAATGAATAGATGTCTCGAATGATGGTGGCGCCGGCCTCTTTGACTTTGGCCAAAGATGCTTTGAGATCATTGGAAAAGAGTATCACCAAGACGCCTGGTTTTTGCACTGGCGTTTTGTCCTCGCCGTTAAAGCCCCCGTCAATGCCTGCACCGCTAAAGCTCAGATAGTTTGGACCCCATTCCTGAAAGTCCCAACCAAAGACTGAAGCGTAAAATTGCTTTGTGGCTGACGGGTCCGTGAGTGGAAATTCGATGTAGTTGATTGTGTTGTGTCCATGCGCCATCAGGCCGACCTCTTATACTTTGTTGGCAGGACAATAACATTTTCCTATTGTGAAGAGATCAGAAATTTCGGGATTGCCCTTCCAAATATGGAAATATGATGGCCAGCTACGACGCGATTGCTATCTTTGCTCAAGTTGCAAAGTCTCTGAGCTTCACTGAGGCCGCGAGGGTATTGGGAATGCCGTCGTCATCGGTGAGCCGGAAAGTATCCGAGCTGGAGGCTGATTTGAACACCCGCCTGATCGACCGGAACAAGCGTCAAATCCGCCTAACCGAGGCGGGCCAGACTTATCTTGAACTCTGCCGCAAGGGGCTCGAAACGATCAGCTATGCCAATCGGGTAATGACCGACAGGCATAGCGACACGGCTGGAACGGTCACAATCACGGTGCCGCCGAATTTAGTGGAGGTACTGTTTCTGGAGGCCGTCGAAATCTTCCAACTGCGCTATCCAAACGCGCGGCTGCGCATTCTAGTATCGGAACGATTGCTGGATTTTGTCGATGATGGCGTGGACCTTTCTTTTCGCGTTGCTCCACCAGAAGAGCCTGACCTGGTAGTCAAGACATTGCTTAGATACCGACACCGGTTGCTCGCCTCGCCAGGTTACGTTGCCGCTAATCCGTCACTTCGCCAGGCAACGGATCTGCAAGATCACAAAATCATAGGTTTCGGGTTCCACTCATCCCGCGATGTGAACTGGATGCTTTCCAGGCGGGGGCAGGTTGAAAACATCCGCTTTGAACCCGACCTTTCCATAAATGACTACGCCGCTATCAGGGCGGCGGTTCTGGCGGGCCACGGCATCGGCGAATTGCCGGAGCCGCTGTGCCAAGAGGAGTTGCTGACGGGGCAATTTATCGAAGTGCTTCCGGAGTGGTCTTTTCCAGAAATCAAACTCTTCGCTGTTCATGCAGGAAATGCGTCTTTGTCGAAACTTGCACGGCTGTTTCTAGATACAGTGATTGTAAGCCTGAAGAGATGAGTTGAGTACAACACGTTACTCAACTGCACTTTCTTCTCCGAAAACGCTGAACGAACACAAGCCGGTTCGACTTCTGCGAACGGCTTACCCGCAACTCGAAAACTGCAAAGTCGAGTTGTGAATGTCCGTTTTGGGCTGCGACCTTTCGAATGCCACTGCATCATGTTGGTGGAACGGCATTTGTGGCTCAGGGCTCTGAAGACCGCTTAGTGGACGTCGCAGAGAAAGTCGGCTGCGAGCCCAAACTGACCCCTTAGCGGCGCAAGACACCCGGTCGTTTTACGTTTCAGTAGTCGGCAAAAGCCTATGTCGAGAGACGCCGCGTTATCTGAATCGGGAACAAGATATGAAATCGCAATCTACATTGTCCTTGACCGAAAATGGACAGTTCGAATTGTGGGTCAACGAAGCCGGCCGAGACAAGTTTATTGAACTTCTCCAATCGCTTGACCGAGATGACGAGCACTTTCACATAGCGCCAGAAGGTTATGATGGGGACTGCGCTGTTTCAGAAATCCCTTATCGCAATACAGACCTTGTTCTTTCTTGGGGAAAGGCGTTGTTTCGCCCAGATGAATGGGATCGACAGTATTTTCCACATGTAATGGGGAAAGAAACCTGAATAACTGTTTCGCCTGAAGAGCTTTCATAAACCATTGCAAATAGGGGGCCGCAGCGCCGAGAGTTCGCTCTGAGCCCTACGCGCCGTGCCTGAGGTGATTGCAAGTTTGGCAACCCAAAATGCCCTCAGCCTGAAGATACATCTAAGCCGTCGAGTCGGTGACGATAGAACGCGCAACTAACTGTCGCCTCAAGGTTACTGGATGGTTGCGTTTGGATTCGAGTTTTTGTTCAAGATATTTAGAATAACAGGTCATGCAAAAACAAATGGACCAGTAAAGCAATCCAACAAACAAAAACAACTCCCAAACAACGCCATTCCAAACTACTTCGGCCCTGGTTGCCTCCAATATTCCGAGTGGGTCAAAGAAACCCATCGCCGCAACAAGTGTCGTGTCCCGAAATACCCCAACAGCGGCTAGAACCATCCATGGCGACAGCGCCCTGAGTACTTCGGGAAGAACGACTAACCAGATAGTCTTCCTTTGGCTAAATCCCAAAGCACTCGCCACCTCCCATTGCCCTTCAGGGATTGCTATCAGCCGCTCGTGGATTGCCCCCGCTATCCGAGCGCCAGTGTGAAATGCAATCACGGCTACTCCTCGAAGTATCTGGTCAACGTAAGCTCCAGGGGGCAGGAGGAGGTTGGTCAATAGAAAAACCCCAAACAGCAATACAATGAGCGGAACGCCTCGAGCAAACGCGATGATAGACGCGAAAGCGGCTCTACAGGGTCGAATGAGAAACCGTCGTCCCAATGCCAGTGCGATACCGGTCGGGATTGCTAGAGTGATCCCAGAAACCGCGAGAATGAATGTGAGCAACAGGCCGCCAAACTGGCGAGAATCAACAACTTCAATCCCGAGGCCGCCACAAATGAGATAGTAAGCTATGACAGGATACAGTGCGGAAAAATATAGCAGCTTGCGTGGCAATGACTTGAAAACAAACGGAGCGAGCGCTGCGAACAGCAGGACCAGTGCTGTGATTGGCCGCCAGTAAAGCTCGGATGGATAGAAGCCGAACAGAATTGTGCCAACTCTTCCCTTGAGAACGCCCCAACATGCACCATGCGCCTCCGGACCATGGGCCACCTCGACAATCTCTTTACATTCGGCAAGAGACTCTGCGTTCCAGACACCGTTGAGTGCCGCCCATACAAAAAAATTCCACAATAGGGTCACTATGAGAGCGATTAGACTTAGCGACAGCAAACTGTTGGTTACACCGTTAAACAAGTTTTGTCGTAGCCAATAGCGAACGAAGGTGATTGAAAGAAATTTTTTAGATGGTGATTTTTGCGCAGCAGTGATGCTTGTCCTGTTGGGTTTGTAAATCATGACGGAACATTCTCCGCAAAAGGCGATGTCCGCAAGGTTCGTTTTGTCAGCTCACCTGCAATTTGACACCTGGTTCTGAATGTCCGGAATACGCGACAAAACAGACCTTCAACATGGATTGGGAGCTCGCTCACTTGCCTACGAAAGAGCACCCCAAAGATTTCTTTTGAACGCGCTTTGCAGCGTGCGCTGTGATCCGCTGAAAGCCTTTTCGTCATTGCCGGTTGGAAAACAACTCAGCCGGAAGCGAGCTTACCTATGTGGATTCCTTGAACCATCTAATCGAAAGCCCGACCAAGATACGTAGAGCGCGGACGGTTTTTAGCACCTCTGTCAAGTTGACCATGCGTCCAGGTTTCGCTGAACGAATTGATCGATGGAAGTTGGCACCGAGCCGGTCAATTTGAGCACGTTATTGGTGACGCGATCCTCCGATCCGCCCGCGATTGCACCGTCCATAGTGGCCAGCGTTTTTGCATACTCTTCGGGTAGCCCGTGCTTCTGATGACGTTCCGCCAGTTCGTCGACGGTTAGGCGATGGTGGATAATCCGCCGTCGCAATTGACTACTTAGCGTCTTAGCAACCACATCATAGGAAATCGCTTCGGGACCGGTAAGTATATAGTCTTTGTATTTTATAGCAGGAGTGACCAGCAAAGCCGTTGCGCAGGCTGCAATATCGCCCGCATCGATAAAGCCAACTCGACCGTCACCTGTCGCTGTGTAAATGGTAGACTCCTCGCGAATGTGATCGCGGTGTTGAAGTTCCGAGAAGTTCTGCATGAACCATGTTGGCCTCAAAACTGCCCATTCTGGTGCGTTGGAGCGCAGCCAGGCGTGCACTGCTCCCATCATGGGTCCGCCTTCTTCTAGCGACGAAGCACTCAGCAACACAAAGCGCGTGACGCCTGAAGCTAGTGCTGCCTCCAGCCCCGCCTGCATTGCTCCCAATGAATCCACAGTGTCCGTGGGTGCTACGAGATAAACGGCACCGACACCTTCGAAAGCATCGTCGAACGTCGAAGGGTCTTTCCAATCGAAGCGTACCTCATCTTTGTTTTGAGGATTGCGCGTTCCGGCGCGAGGGGAGAGCTCCATTGCGCGCAGCTGCTTGAAAACGCGGCTGCCAGTCTTTCCTGTGCCACCGGTGACAAGAATGGGCTTAGTCATCGATAAAGTCCTCCAGCTTCGATTTCAGAGTTTCGATCCCTCCGACGGCATTCAGCAGAACCAGAGGGTTCCAGTAGTCGCGGTATCGCACGATGCGTCCGTTCCTGACCTCAATGACCGAGAGGTAATTCTGGTCATAGCGCCCGGCCTCGCCTTTACCTTTGCAAGAGAACTCCAAAACGAAGGTTTCACCGTCTTTGCAAACGTGAGTGATTGCAGGGCTCATGGACTCAAAGCTGATGAGGCTGCCAGCCTTCGGTAGATAGGCCGCCATCATGTCTCGCCCTTGTAGCTTTCGCACAGATCCTTCTGGTGAAAACGGGAACTCGAACACAATCTCTTCGTCACACATGTCCAGGAAGTTCTCGTCAGCGTCTGCGACGATTGCATCCCCGAGGGCATTGCGCAGCATCGCTCCAAAGCTTGGTATCGTGTTTGTCTCAGACATGTTCTCTCCTAACCTTGTGTTGATCCCGTATTGGAAGGGTTTCGATGTGAGTGGTGACTGGGGTCATGACGCTTTTCCAAGCTGCATGATGAGAACACCTGCAATTGACAGCATTGCACCTGTGATGCGGAAGAAATCTGCGGGTCTAGAGTCGTTCCCCAATAGACCGTTCTGATCGAGGATAAGCGCCATCGTCATTTGTCCGGCGACAACAGCTGCAATAAAAGCGGCAGCCCCAAAGCGTGGGATCAGAACCATGGTCGCCATCACGTAAACGACACCGATCACGCCTCCGACCCACGCCCAGGGAGGAGCCGCATAAAGAGAAGATAAGCTTGGCAATGTCGGGCGAAGACAGGCAATACCGACAACCAGACAAACGAATGATATTCCAAACGACAACAGAGTTGCCCAAAGGGGGTGGCCGGCAGCACGGCTAAGCTCAGCATTCATTCCGGCATGAATGGGTATCAAGGCGCCGCAAAGCAGAGGCGCAAACCACAGAAGAGCGATTTTCGGATCCATCTTCGCGTCCTTTCTGCAAATGCCACAAACGGGTTGCAGTATCGCTCGGATTGCTTCAATCTGCGACGGAACGATACCGTTTCGTCCTATATAAGGGAGAATCACGATGGAACGCAAGTGTTCCGACGTAAAAAATGTTGATCGCCCACGTCGGAAGCCCGCCGGGGCCGCCGTTTTGCAAGACACGGTAACGGAAGCCATCCAACGCGCCTTGTTCGAGGAGTGGGCGGAAACGGGGTATTCCGCTCTTCGTATGGAGCGCATCGCGGCCCGCGCAGGTGTCGGGAAGGCGGCGCTCTATCGACGGAGCAAATCCAAGTTTGATCTTGTGACCGAAGCGGTGAAATCAACGGCGACGCGCATCACCCCAATTCCGGACACCGGGTCCTTTGAGGGTGACGTCGCCATGCTGTTACGCCGGATGACTGCAACTCTGCGGCATCCACTTGTGCGCCGCATTCTGCCAGACCTGCATGCAGAGCACGCACGTTCTGATGAGCTTGCCGAGTTGCTTGAGAGTGTGACGCGTGATCGAAGGGCCCAAGCCATGATCATGCTGGACAGGGCATTTGAGCGCGGTGAGCTTTCCCAAGACACGGATCGGCAGATGGTTCTCGATATGCTTATCGCGCCGCTCTACTGGCACGTCATTGTCCAGCACCGTTCAACCGCTCCGTCTGATTTAAAAAGGTTCGCAGGTATCGTTCTTGGCGTTTCGAAGTGAACACCCGAATTAGATTGAGCGCTACTCAGCACTCCACGCAAAATCATTTGTGTATTATGGAACCAAGTTTTGGTGGGCGATCGCATAATTGAGCGCTTCCAGATCCTCAGCCAATTGGCTGAATGAGATTGGCCCGCCAAGGCAAACCCTGACCGCTTCTTCAGGTGAGCCTGTCACGGTAAAGGCGTTGCTTGGCATAATCCCCACTTGTCGATTGGCCATGACGCTCATCACATCTGCACGAGTGGAACCTTGGGGCAGTTTCAGCCAGATATTGAATGCCTCATTGCTGCTGTTGAAGCTCTGATTGCGCATGATCTCAGCAGCAAGATTTTGTCGGCGCTTCGCTTCAACTCGAATGAATTTTTGAACGGCTGTCGCGGTTCCATCCTCTATCCATCGGCACATCAGTGCCGTCGTGATAGGCGAAGCCATCACATTTGATGCTTGCAGCACCCGTGAGAAGTGGCCTTTCGTTACACCCGACGGGGCCACGGTGAGTGCCAGCCTCAAACCTGCGCCCAGGCATTTGGAAAGACCGGCGATGTACCATCCCAATTCTGGTATATGTTGCGAAATTGGTGGAGGTGCATCTGAGGACACAAATCGATTGGCGTCATCTTCGACCAATGGCAAACTGTGTTTCTGCAAAATGGACGCGATTTGCTCACGTCGACCTTTTGGTATCGTAAGTGTGAGGGGGTTTTGCAGGGTCGGGTTCAGGTACAGCGCCGAGGGTGCATGTTCCTGAATGGACGCATCCAGCTCTTCCGGGAGTATTCCGCTGTCATCTGATCTCACTCCTACAAGCCGGATGCCGAACTGGCCCGCGATTGCACGAATGCCCGGGTAGGTCACGCATTCGCACAGCACTGTCTGTCCGGGTTTGGTGAGCAATGTCAGGATCGAAAGAAGGCTGGAATGTGCTCCTGGCGTGATAGCCAATTGATCCGCCGCCACGTCTATACCATTGATACTCATCCATCGGGCAGCAGTTTCCCGGTCCTGTCGGCTGCCAATGACGGATTGGTAGCGGAGTAGGGGGACAAGGTTCGCCGCAACATGCGCAAGACCCTGTTCCATTCGAGCCACCAGAGCTGGATCATCTGGCTCTGGTGGCATGTTCATATTTGGGTCTTCTTCAAGCGCACGTCGGGGATCCGCTTGTTCTGTTGTCTTTTCTGGTTGCCGGACAAACGAACCGCGACCGACAAACGTGTCGATATACCCTCGCTTTGCCGCCTCTGAATAACCGCGTGAAACGGTTGTGAAATCCAAACCGACAGTTTTTGCGACACTGCGCTGGGGCGGAAGCCTGTCGCCTGCTTCAAGAACGCCTGTCTCGACATCGTGCCTAATCGCCTCAGCGATCTGAATATAGAGCGGTTTCCCGTTGTCGCTGAGATTCGGCGTCCAGGTCTTCAAAGATGCATTCCAGTCATTGCAGCAGATTGATGCAGACACCTTCGCACGAAAATTAGATATATTTCAACGCAATATCGATAGAGGAGCATTATTGATTGCTTATTGATTGCATTTTGATTGGGCATGGGTTATCTGGAACGCCAAAGAAGGAGATCAAAGATGTCCGAACTTACATGCGACGGCCACGGTGACAGCGAAGATCGTCCGATCAAGCCTGCGATCATCAATGGTATGAAGTTGAAGTGCCCCAAGTGCGGGGAAGGCAAGCTGCTGCACAGCTACATCAAAGTGAATGATGAATGTTCGAGTTGCGGCTTGGATTTGAGTTATCAGCGGGCAGATGATGGGCCGGCATATCTTACGATCCTGATCATCGGTCATATCATGGGGTTCGCACTGCACATAGCCTGGGTGACATGGCGGCCGGAACCGTGGGTGCTGGCACTCAGCATGTCGGTGATCGCAGTCGCCGGCGCCCTGGCTCTTCTGCCGGTAATGAAGGGTTTGATTGTTGGCTATCAATGGGCCAAGCGCATGCATGGGTTTTAAGAAAGTTGGGCACCATCTGGTGCAGCAACCCAATGCATTGAAATGGCCGCTCCAGGTGGGAGCGGCCATTCCCTTTGTCGAGTTAATTCAAGTTGTTTGAAATGGTACTTTAGGCTGCCAGCGCGACCGAGTCCTTTCCTGCGTGGACCCTCAGTGGGCAGGTGCTGTCCGTCACCGCTCTCCAGATTGCCTGAACGACATCTTCTGCAAGGGTGAATTCCTTCCCCTCAGCATTCATGAATGCACCCATAATATGCTCGACAAATGGTTTGTAGTCTTCGGGCGTGTCATTTGATTCAGCCATCAGCGCCATCGCGTTCTTGCCGAAATTCGTTGTTGGCGCCTGACCGGGCAGAACGATATGGGCGCGAATACCCAAAGCGGCTAATTCAAGCGCCAAACATTCGGTGAAGGCGTTTACCGCGGCTTTACTGGCTGTATAGACCGGAGCCAGCGGCAACGGTTTGAGAGTGACGCTGGACGAAACGTTGACGATCGCGCCAGAGCCTTTGGCACGCAATTGTGGCAGTACGGCACGAACCATTTCTATAGTGCCGAACGTATTGGTCTCAAATATCCGGCGCAGGTTTTCTTGGGATGTTCCTTCGAAGGGGGATAGCCAGCCAACACCTGCATTGTTCACCAGGGCGTCGATGGGGCCGGCAGCTTTCACGGCCTTTGCAATACTTTCGCTGTCCGAAATATCCAGTCGCAGGATTTTCAAACGGTCCGAGGTCGGCAAAAGTGTTTCGTCAGGTTTGCGCATTGTAGCAATAACGGACCATCCCTGTTCGAGGAAGTGGCGCGCGGTTTCAAGTCCAAAACCCGAAGAACATCCTGTGATCATTACAGTATTCATGGCAGCATCTCCTTTTCGCCAATGGTACTAAGGTAGACAGCCAGATCAGTACTTTATATAATCCAAAATCCAAAAAAGGTTACTTTTAGTCCAAAATGGCAGATCCGTTCTCCGAAATCATCTCCCTCCTTCAGCCAAAGGCGTCGTACTCAAAACTTGTGCATGCGTCTGGACCGTTCCGGGTGCCCCGGGACGATGTGAATGAAGCTTTTTACTGCTCACTTCTTACAGGTCGAGCTTGCCTGGAAGTCGAGGGAAAAGAGCCTTTAGTATTGAATGCCGGAGATTTTGCCCTGATCCCCGCGGTCAAGTCATTCACCTTCTCCAGTTTGGACCCACTTCCGGCGACTGACCTACTGAGCCGTCCGGTGGAGGGTGAAGACGGAATCTTCAAGCTTGGACCGCCCGACGCCGAACCAGTGGTTCAGCTACTCATAGGACACTGTACCTTTGCCAGCCCGGATGCAGAGCTTCTGGTCGCACTATTGCCAGACCTGATTTTTGCGCGAGGTGAGGGACGACTGGCGACTCTCACAGAACTTGTCCGAGATGAAGCACGCGCGAACAGGCCGGCGCGAGATGTGATCGTCGAGAACTTGTTGCAAGTCTTACTGATTGAAGCCTTTCGTTCTGGCGCTGAACCGGGGCCGACGGCAAACCTTTTATGCGGTCTAGCGGATTTGCGAATTGGTCCCAGCTTACGCGCAATGCATTCGGCCCCGGCTCACGGTTGGACTGTTCAATCGCTTGCGAAGGAAGCAGGGTTGTCTCGCTCCGCGTATTTCACCCGGTTTGAAAAACTAATGGGGCATCCCCCGATGACTTACTTGCAGAATTGGCGAATGACGCTGGCAAAGCATATGCTCCGCACGGGCGAACTCAGCATTGCAGAAATCTCCGCCGAAACGGGATATGGGTCTTCCAGTGCGTTCAGTACTGCATTTTCCCGTCGCGTTGGGTGTCCTCCCGCTCGCTATTCAAGAACCGCTGCAGAGTAGCTTTTCTTACCGCTCCTGAGAGTGATGTAGGCAGCGACACGTGTCGCGACCTGCCTATTGGTTTGACTCAATCCTTGGCGCGATACGCATCCGGCATCACAAACACTTCGTCTGCGCGGCAGTATCCACCGTCTTTCACCTCTTCGATCAGGACCATCGTGGTCGGGCGCACAATCTCTCCAAAGAAGCTGACCATCAGGTCTGTTGTTTTATGGATAAGGTCCTCTTTTTGATCTTCTGTCAGCGACGCCTGCGGGAGTTTGTAGTTGGCAAATGGCATTGGATTATCCTTTCAGGGAGGTTTCAGATGACGCCGCCATTAGCGCGAAGTGTTTGACCACTGATCCAACGGCCATCAGGCCCGGCCAGAAGTGAAACAACGGCAGCGATATCATCGGGCGTTCCAAGTCGACCAAACGGATTCGTTTTCTTGATGTTTTCGATCATCGCTTCGGGTTTTCCTGTGATGAATAGGTCAGTCTCAACCGGCCCCGGCGCGACGGCATTCACGGTGATGCCGCGCGGGCCCAATTCTTTGGCCAGCACATGAGTCATTGCTTCCACCGCGGCTTTTGTCGCTGCGTAGATACCGTATTCCGGTTGATAGAGACCAACTACGCTGGAGGAAAGGCTGACAATCGCGCCACCTTCGTTCATGCGGTTGGCTGCCTCTCGCATACCACGAAACACACCCCCAATATTGATGGCGCAATGCGCTTCCAAGTCGGCATCAGATGTGGATCCAATCGCATCGAGGCGCATAATGCCCGCGTTGTTAACCAGAACATCGACAGAGCCGAATTCTTGTTCTGCAACATCGAACAACCGCGGCATGCAGGAAGTTTCGGAAATGTCACCTTGGACTGCGATTGCTTGGCCGCCCGTGTGTTTGATTGTGTCTACGACCTGGGTCGCACCGGTTTCATCGCTTGCGAAATTGACGACGATTGAATGGCCATCTTGAGCCAAGCGGAGTGCGATCGATGCGCCAATCCCCCTGCTGGAACCGGTCACAATTGCGGTTTTCTGTCTATGTGTCATGTCAATCTCCTTTCTGTTCCCAGCGAAGATAGACGTGAAGATTGACCAGATAATCAGTCTTGATTAGGAATGACAGTTCGATAAAGGCGAACAATGATTGACAGACTTGATACCATGCGCCTGTTTGTTCGAGTGCTGGAACGCAGGAGCTTCACAAGGGCAGCAGCCGATCTCAGTGTTCCCCGGTCCACCGCAAGTGAAGCTATCCAGCGGTTGGAACGCGACTTGGGGAGCCGATTGCTGGATCGCACAACCCGCCATGTGGCGCCAACGCCGGATGGGCAGGCGTACTACGAAAGATGTGCATCTATTTTGGCAGACCTTGAAGATGCCGAGGGCGCTTTGCGCGGGCACGAACCTTCCGGCCTGTTGCGCGTAGACGCTCCTGGTACTCTGACAAGGGTTTTCTTGTTACCGCACCTCGCCGACTTCCTGACCAGGCACCCGAAGATCACGCTTCAACTCGGACAGACCGAGCGACTGGTTGATCTGGTCCGCGAAGGAGTCGACTGCGTTATCCGTGCAGGAAACCCCGATGACAGCGGCATGATCATGCGGCACCTCGCAGATCTCCCGGAAATCACCTGTGCCAGTCCTGGCTATCTAGAGAAATTCGGCGTTCCCGAGTCGGTGGGCGATCTGGTAGGTCACCAGATGGTTGGCTTCCTGTCTTCGCGCACTGGATCCGCAATGCCACTGGAGTTCAAAGTCGAAGAGCGGTTTGAAGAAATTTCGTTGCCGGTATTGGTGACCGCAAATGACGCCGACACTGTACACCATTTGACCCGAGAGGGGTTTGGGATTGCGCAAGCACCTAAGTATCGATTTTTGGAAGACTTGGAAGATGGGCGACTCGTCGAAGTCTTGCCGAATGCACCACCGGCGCCGACTCCGTTGGCCGCCTATTATCCGCAAAACCGGCAACTCTCACCGCGTGTCCGAGCATTTCTGGATTGGATCATTGGCATTTTCGACGAAGCCGCACTTTGACCTAGGTTTCAGACTCCTTGATTTGACAATGGCTGCGGGCGCGATGGCCGAGAGGACGACTTTCGGGCATAGATCACAGCGAGTGGCAACACGATGCCCGCCCTTCAGGCGTCCGAACAAAATCCCGATCTTGTTGCGGCGTTCGTAGCGGCGCTTGTCGTACCGGACAGGCTTGTCGCGTGATTTTCGGCCTGAAGTGCAGGGCTTTTTTCCCTTGTCTATAAGGGCTTCACGGAACCTGCCCGCATTATAACCACGATCACCCAATTACCATTCAGCCGATGGCAAGTCGTTCACCAAAGCCCTGGCCCCAGCACAATCGCCAACTTGGCCGGCAGAGATGAAGAACCGAATTGGGCGACCAACACCGTCGGTAATGGCGTGAAGCTTTGTGTTCATTCCACCCTTGGTCCTACCGATCAGACTGCCACACCCCACCTTTTAATGCGCAGGCTTGAGGCAGTGCGGTGCGCTTTGAGGTATGTTGCGTCAATCATGATCGTATTGTGATCCGTGCCTTCAGCAGCCAATCCTTCCATGATCCAAGCAAACACACCCATGTTGCTCCACCGTTTCCATCGGATGTACAGCGTCTTTGGCGGCCTTTATTTGCGAGGTGCATCGGACACCGCAACCCATTGCGGTTTATAAAGATAATCCCGCTCAAAGCACGCTGGTCGTTAACCCTTGGCTTGCATGGCTCTTCGGAAAGTAAGGCTGAAGACGCCCCATTTGTTCGTCAGTCAGCCAGAATAGAATGCTCAGTGCACACCCCTGAAATTCAGGGGCGTGATCCACGCAGTCGAGATAACGGCAACCAATTTAATGGGTCCAGAACCCAACTAAACTATAGCTATTCAGACAGAAGTCTTCTTAGCGTTCATGCTTATTGCCTCTTGGTTTTAAAGAAGGGCTACCGGCCGCTTTGGCGATCAATTCCACAAATAATTTCGCGACAGATACACAAGTTTGATTTTCTTGCACCGCTAACCAGTATCAGTGAGATGTTCTCACAGGGCTTGCGAATGACCGGTTTGGTGAGTCTGAGCAGCAGGGATTGATTTGGCTGTGAAGGCTCGGAAAGGGCCGCTTGCGTACAAAAACGATGAGCAGATGAACTAGCAGATTATATTTTCTCTTGAAGGAAATTAGCGTTCCGATTGTTGACAGTTAACGCTTCAATGATCAGGATCAGACCCATGAGAGCATCCACATCCACCCAGTCCGCAACCCAAGCGATCAATCAACGTAAGGCGAACACTATTACGTCAATTGCTGTCGATGCGATAGAAGAAATGATCGTATCAGGAGAACTGGTTGCGGGCGACAGGATCAACGAAAGCACATTGGCCGAGCGACTGGGAATTAGTCGTGGACCTATTCGCGAAGCTTGCAGAAGTCTCGAACAGGCCGGGCTTTTGACCAGCAAGGTTAACCGGGGCATGTATGTGCGTGAGGTGTCTTTGGATGAAGCGCGAGATTTGTATGAGCTTCGAGGGGCCATTGCCGGGCTTGCGGGGGAGTTGATCGTAAAGCGTGCAAATGATGCCCAAATTGCCGATTTAAGTGTTCTTGTGGACAGGATGCAGATGGCTGCGGATAAGAGCGACACAGCGGATTACTACAAACTGAACTTGCAGTTTCATGACGCGCTGGTCCTGGCGGCCCGAAACAGCGCGCTCGAGGACACTTATCGAAAAATTGTTAATCAACTTCACTTGCTGCGAAGACGCGGGCTTGTCCAGGAAGGGAACCTTCAGGTTTCAAATTCCGAGCATAAAGAAATTGTCGACGCGCTTAAGAAACGAGATGCCGCTGCAGCAAATAATGCGCTACGCGAACACGTTTCCAACGGCCTCACCCGTCTGATTGCATCTCTTTAAAGCCGTCTGAAAACGGGGAGCGGACTTCTTAAATTGAAAACTGTTGACAGTTTACAGTTAGTAATGATACCCATCGAAATCAACGGCCGTAACCGGCTGGGCGAAAATCTATGGGAGGAAACCATGAAAACACTTTCGCGTATCGCTGCTGGTGCGATGATCGTGGCGGCGCTGGCCACATCGTCGGCTGCAGAAGAATACCCGTCGCAGCCTATCGAGGTTGTAACCCACGCGTCTGCTGGCGGCGGCACCGACACAACCGCACGCACAATGCTGATCCGTGCGCGTAAGGAACTTGGTGTGGATGCCTTTGTTCAGATCAAGAAGGGGGGTGGAGGCGCCGTGGCCATGAGCTATGCCTCGGGTAAACCGGCCGACGGTCACACCCTGATGGCAATTACCCCCACGCATCTGATCACGATGGCCCGAGGTCGTGCGCCAATTGGAATTAATGATGTCAAAGGGATTGCCCGGTCGACAGATGACCCGATTATTGTCGTCGTGAACAAGACCTCTGGAATAGAAAACCTTGAGCAGTTGATCGAAGCGTCCAAAACTTCTCCGATCAAATGGGGTGGCACGCAGGCAGGCGGCATAGACCACATCGCGGCAATGACATTTGCCAACAAGTCCGGTGCCAAAGTGGCCTACGTCCCCTTTGATGGTGGCGGCGCCATGATTACGAACCTGATGGGAAAGAACATTCAGGCCGCTGGCCTGAACTATGGTGAGGCCGTGGATGGGATCGAATCCGGTGACTTCGTGCCGCTGGCCATCATGGCGAAAGAACGATTGGGTGTGCTTCCTGATACGCCAACTATGGCAGAGCTGGGCATCGACGGCGTGAATTTTTCGACCGTACGTGGCGTGATTGTAATGGCAGACACCCCCGTGGATCGGGCGGCGATGCTTGAAGAGAAGCTGATCAAAGGCATGGAGCACGGCACGTATCAGGCATACCTGGAAGGCATTGGCCTTGATGCAAGTTCGGTTGCAGGCTCCGAGGTCTGGGACGCTCAGATCCGCGAAATGTACGACAACATCTACGCGACCCTCGAAGAGCTGGGCTTGCGTAAGTAAGGCCGCCTTCTGACCGTCCGCCGCAATGGTGGGCGGTCACTCGTTCCATCGGAAGGGAACCTCATGAAACTCTCTCGCGACCTCGTCGCAGGCGGGCTGATCCTTGTCCTGTCGGCAATCCTTTGGTGGGTCACGACCACCTTTGACTCGGACCCACTTGGCATGGCGCAGGGCATGCCAGCCACGCACATGCCCCGCCTGATCCTTGGCGTGATCGCTGTGCTTACCGTCATCATGATCCTGCAAAACACTACACGTGGTGGAGACACCTTGGGTGGAAGGCCCCCTTGGCAAATGCCTGCAACCGCAGCGGTGCTTGGGCTCGCCGCCATTCTGTTTCCAGTTCTTGGCGTGCCGCTGGTGTTCTTCTGCATTTGTCTAATTTTGCCGGTGATGTGGGGTGCACAGAACTACGGTGCCATCGTCGCTTTTGCCTTTGGTGTGCCGGTCGCAATCTACGTCCTTTTCAAAATGCTGCTCGGCCTGCGGTTGCCCATGGGTCCACTTGCGGCGCTTGGGCTTTGAAGGGAGAAAAACATGGACGTTCTTGGCGGACTTCTTGAAATCATTCAGCCCACGACCTTGCTGCTGATTATGGTGGGGACAATCGTAGGCGTTCTGGTCGGTGCTCTTCCGGGCTTGTCCAGCTCTATGGCCGTTGCGTTGTTGCTGCCATTCACCATCTATCTGGAGCCGATCCCTGCAATCGCGATGCTTGCAGCGCTGTATTGCGCTGGCACGTTTGGCGGCAGTATCACAGCGATCCTCATCAATGCTCCGGGTGCGCCACCTGCGGCAGCGACCGCATTTGACGGGTATCCGTTGGCCAAGAAGGGCGAGGCAGGCAAAGCCCTCGGCATGGCTGCGGTTGCAAGCGTCGCGGGTGGCATTTTCTCTCTGATCGTTTTGATCCTGGCTGCCCCCGCACTGGCAACGATTGCATATCGGTTCGGTCCGCCTGAGTACTTTGCCCTTACGGTATTTGGTTTGTCGATGCTGGCGTCGATCAGCGGCAAATCCGCGGTCAAGAACTTGATCGGCGGCGCCTTCGGCGTTTTGCTGGCAACTGTTGGCGTCGACCTGACGACTGGCGTCGAGCGGTTCACCTTCGGTGTGCCCCAGCTTTACGAAGGCATCAGCTTTATTCCCGTGTTGATCGGCCTTTTTGCCATGACGGAACTGTTGGATCAGGCCGGGCAAAAAGACACGCCGTTGGAACGGTTTAACATGTCAGCGCTGAAACTTCCGACAATCGACGACTTCAAGCGCGTTTGGAAGACCATCCTGCGCAGCTCCGGTCTGGGCACTTTCGTGGGCATCCTGCCGGCCGAAGGTTCGACGGTTGCTGCGATGATGGGCTACAACGAAGCCAAGCGCTGGTCGAAGAACAAGGACAATTTCGGCAAGGGCGAGATCGAAGGTGTTGCCGGGCCCGAAGCCGCGAACAATGCTGCAACCGGTGGGGCAATGGTTCCAACTCTAGCGCTTGGGATTCCCGGATCAGCCACGGCTGCCGTCATTCTGGGCGGCTTGCAGATCCATGGCCTGCGTCCGGGTCCATACCTGTTCGAAAACCAACCGAACCTGCTGTATGCGATCTTCTTCGCAATGCTGATTGCGAACTTTGTCTTCCTTGGTTTCGGACTGATTGGCGCCAAGTATTTCTCGCGCATTTCGCTGATCCCGCGTCAGTTCCTCTGGCCGACCGTGTTCTGCTTGTGTGTTGTCGGTGCGTATGGTGTCGGACAGTCAATGAGTGATGTCTATATCATGCTGGTTGCCGGTCTCGTCGGGTATTTTTTGAACCGTGCCGGGTTCTCGCCCGCTCCGATCATCATGGGTCTCGTGTTGGGTCATTTGGTCGAGAACTCTCTTGCCCAGTCCATGATCCTGTTTGACCAGGACATGAGCCAGTTCCTGACGCGTCCGATTGCGCTGTTCTTCTTTGTTCTGGCTATCCTCAGCATCGCGTCTTCACCACTTAGCAACTGGCTAAAGGGCCGTCGTCGTGCAGATGCCCCTGTTTACAAAGACTTGAACGAGTGATCCTAGGCGATCTCGGCATAACTCGGGCCTTTGTACTAGTCCTGTTGCCCGCCGCGCTCGGGGGCAGCCTTTGGGAGGCCTTTGGCCTTCCACTTGGCTGGCTAATGGGTGCGGCGGTGGCGACCGGTAGCTTTGCCATGTGCAATGTCGAGATCACCGTACCCAAGCCGCTTTACAGTGTCTCGCTGGCGGCTTTGGGAGCAGGGGTCGGACTGTCCATTACACCGGATGTTGCTGCTGCACTGCTGGTCTGGGCACCCTTGATGCTTCTCGCGTCGTTTTTAGGCGTCGCGGCCGCCGTGGTTATGACACCTGTTCTGGCACACTTCGGGCGGATGGATCGCGGCACCGCGTTTTTCTCGCTCCTGCCCGGTGGCGTGATCGAAATGGCCAATGTGGGCGCAACCCATCGTGCCGACCGGACCATTGTTGCCTCAATGCATGCGGTACGTGTTGCAATGGTCGTAGGTCTTTTACCCTTGGCGCTGTACGCGGTTTTCCCGACGTCAGAAGAGATATCAACAGACGCAGCGGCACTGAGCTTGCCTCCTCTGGCTCTTGTCCTGCTTGTCGGGGTGGCGGGTGGATGGACCGCCACCCAACTGGGGCTGCCCGCGGCGTGGTTGCTTGGCGCACTGATTGCGGTCGGGTTGCTGTCGTCCTTCGGCTTTTCAAGCGGGCGGATGCCTGCACCCCTTATGGCCGTCGTGCAGGTTCTTGTCGGCATTTCGCTGGGCGCGAGATTTCGGCGGGATCGACTCTCTTCCATCCCGAGGGCGCTTGCCGCGGGTGTGCCCGTTCTTCTTGTGATCATGGTGGGGATGGCAATTGCCGCCGTATTTGCGAGTTTGATTACGCCCCTTAGCCTGCCAACTCTCGTCCTCTGTTTCTCGATTGGCGGGATGGCAGAAATGGTTCTGACCTCGAAGGTTCTAGGTCAGAATGTTGCCCTCGTCGCGGCGTTTCAGGCGGTTCGTGCTGTCTTGGTCAACGCCAGCGCCGGAGTTGTCTGGCGCATTTTACTCTCGAAATCAGATTCTCCCCATACCCCGAAAGGATAACAACCATGTCAGCTGTTCAGAATGCATTCGCCGAAATGCCCCAGGATACCAACATCACGGCCGAAGCCGCAGAATTCGTGGAAACAGTCCGTTTTGAAGACATCCCCGACGAGGCATTGCGTATCGGAACACGCTGTATTGTGGACGGCATTGGCCTTTATGTTGCCGGGTCTGAAGAACACACGATCGACATACTTGTAGACGAGGCACTGGATTATGGTGGGCGTGAAGATGCACTGCTGCTCGGACGCAACGCCAAGGTCCCAGCACCGATGGCGGCGCGTGTGTTGGGAACGGCGGGCCACGCCCATGACTGGGACGACACTCAGGTTAGCATTGATCCAGCCCATATTTATGGGCTGCTGACGCATCCAACCATTCCGCCGCTGACAGCCGCTATTGTCATGTCGCAAAAACAGGGCAACGTGTCGGGCAAGGACTTCATGTTGGCGTTTCTGACCGGCTTTGAGGTGGAGTGTAAAATCTCGGAATGGATGCTGCCCCAACACTATATGCAGGGTATGCATTCCAGCGGCACAGTCGGGCATTTCGGAGCATACGCGGCAGCTGCGAAGCTCTTGGGTCTGGAAGGAGATGCTCTCCGCCACGGTTTCGGAATAGCTGCCAGCTTCGCTGCTGGCATTCGTTGCAACTTCGGAACCATGACCAAACCCTTGCATGTGGGTCGCGCCGCCGAGAACGGGATCACCGCAGCGCTCTTGGCTGCGCGTGGCTACACAGCCGATCCACAAGCGCTGGATGGCCCATGGGGGTTCATGGCTGTTCAGGGTGGCGGTGCCAGCCCGGAGAAAATCTCGCAAGGATTTGGCAGAACCTGGACCATCGTCGAGCCCGGCGTTTCGATCAAACCCTATCCGTGTGGCGTGCTTACTCACCCAACGATTGATTTGATGTTGCGACTTGTCACCGACGCAGACATCAAATCCGGGGATATCGACACGGTGACGGTCTACGCAGGCACCAATATTCTCAAGCCCATCCGCTATCCAATTGCGTCAAATCACCTGCAGGCGAAATTTTCTCTGCCTGCGGCACTGTCGATGATCGCGCTGGCCCGCAAAGCCGGCAAAGTCGAGTTCTCGGACGCATTTGTCGGATCAGAACCGATGCAAAAAATGCAACGCCGGGTGCGGACTGAACTAGATTCCGAGATCGAGGCGCAAGGGTTCGACAAGATGCGGTCTCGTATCACGATCCGCTTGAAAGACGGTCGTGAAATAGCAGGTTGGGCCGACGAACGCTATCGCGGCGGACCGGAGAACCCGTTGACCGACACTGAAGTCGAAGCAAAGGCGCGGTCGTGCTGCGCGGGTGTCCTCACCAAAGATGAACAAGATCGTCTGCTGCGCGCGGCCTGGGGCGTTCTCGAACTTGATCGGCCCGGAGAGGCCCTCGCAGCGGCGATGACACCTAACGCTTGATCAAGCACAAACAACTCTTCTGTTTTAGACGGCAAAGAAAATGAAAAGTATCTTATCCACAGCGACCGCATTCATCATCTTGTTCTCAAGTTCAGCATATGCTGAAGATCTTCGATTTAAGCTCTTTAATGACAGCAGCGAGGATCTTGTGGAATTCAATGTATCGCCCGCCTCTTCGAATAGCTGGGAAGGAAATCTACTAAGAGGAGGATACCTCGCACCCGGCTACGAAGTGGATGTCTTCATTGAAGACGGCCTAACCACATGTGTTTATGACATTCGGGGTATCTTTTCAGATCAGTCTGCATCTGAAGACTACAACTTGGACCTATGTTCTATTGGGGAATACACCTTTTCAGACTGAGGACCTGAATTTGATTTGCCGGTCCCTCCTTCGGCGTCGAAAGTAGGTAGGAACGCGAAATGAGGAATTTGACCAGCGTTTTTTATTGATAGTCACTAGAAGGCGCTTGGAAATAACTTCACAGATTTCATTTGTGGGGTGCACTAGAGAACTAGATCGTAGTTCAATTAGACTCCAATCTGGTCGTGATTTCGGAAAGTCGCGACCACGATTGGAGTGCTATCGGAAGCGCAAGCGCCGCTTCCGCGAATTCCCAAGTGTAGCTGACAATCGAAAAGATCTTACCCGGTGAGGACTCCAGATACTGGGTTGCGAACCAAAGGTTGAACAGGACCAGAGCAATCAACTGGATGAAGATCGTTCCATACAAAACGGCCTCCGTATCCGAAAGTTTTACTTCGAACTTGCGTAGTCGTTTGAGGTGAACCAGCATCGGACGGTGACTGCGTTCTTCCAAGATGCTGACTTGCCGTTCCATTTGATGGTTAAGGGCCCGGTTCCACTCCCAGAACGTAGTATGGAATATTGCGTATACGCTTATCATGCCAACGAGCACGCCACATGCGGACAAGGCCAGTACCGGCGAAAAATAGAAGAGCAGGACTGCAGAAACAGCAAATTGAACGGTGCCTGCGATCGCAGAGGGCAGGACATCCTCGAGAAAATCCGCCAGCTCGCGTCCCATTCCAATTCGGGCATTGAGCGACGAAACAGGAAGGGTCGAAAACCGGGATGCCAGCGCCTTGCCTAATTCAACGCGGATTGTTCCATAAACCCGCGTGTCATAGATACGACGGATTACACCGATCATAGTTAGAAAAACTAGTAACACCCCAAGATGTATTAAGGGTTCAGTTCTGCCTTCCAGCAGCCCATCGATTGCGAAACCAATGTATAGCGGGATCAAAACAGTAAACACGGTCTCGGAAAGAATCAGACACCATGTAACCGCGACACGCCAACGAAAAACCCTGAGTAACGTGCCAATCGTCAGTTTTTGGTCTTTCAGCATCTGATGCTATTGGTCGTAATGAATACGAACGCGAACGTCGCCCGGCCAGACAGATGCGGCTTTGAAATCAGGTTCGTCGTCGGGGTTCGGCGCCCCGGTCGATCCGACACCTTCGAGAAACTGCGTTTCAGTCATGTTCAGGTCTTCGTCCCTGTTTTCGTCATGAAACAACAAAACAGCATAAGGACCCGCATTCAGATCAGCAAAACTGTGGCTTACGCTGCCTTTGCGCGAAGGAATCTGTGCATAGTCAACAGCGCCCCAGACATCCAACGTCTCAAACGTACGAGCCTTGTCAAACACTAGAATTACGATGTTCCCATTGGCGTTTCGGACGCCTTCAACAGTTACATTCAGGCTCTCGGCCGCGGCCGGCAGCGCCATTGCAATAGTTGCAACCAAAGTGTGAATGATTTTTCCACTCATGAGTTCGTCCTTTCCAGTTTCGGATGCCGTGGAATGGGCTTGAAGACTGCCAAGGCATCTTCAGTAATCGCGATCAACACCGGCACCAGCAGCAGCATCAAAGCTGTGCCAAAGAGTTCGCCGAAAGCCAGCGAGATCGCAGCGGGGATCAGATACTGCGCCTGTTCCGAGGTTTCAGTGAGCAGAGGCAGCAGGCCTATTACGGTTGTCGCGGTTGTCAGAAAGATGGCCTTGAAACGGCCCACTCCCGCAGTTTGCAATGCCGGATCTATAGGTTGGCCCTCATCCCTTGCCTGATTGTAGCGAGTGATCATGACGAGGCTGTCATTCACGATCACACCGGTCAGGGCCAACATCCCAAAGAATGAAAACAGCGACAACGAAACACCCATAATCAGATGTCCGATGGCGGCAGCAATAAAACCAAACGGGACGATCGCCAGAATGACAAAGGGTTGCCAGTAGCTTTTGAGCGGCACAGCCATCAACACATAGATCAGAACCGCTGCAAGCAGCAGCGCGCGCCTCAACCCGTCGCTGATGTCCGACATTTCCTCCAGTTCTCCTGCCGGCAGGACCGCTACGCTAGGGTATTTTGCGCGGAGTTCCGGAACCAGCTGATAAAAGACCGCCTGCCCGATTTCCTCCGGCGCGACGAGATCGCGGTCGATGGAGGCGGCGACAAGGTTCATGCGCTTGCCATCGCGGCGGTTGATGATGCCCGATGTGTAAGTGCCTTCGATTTCGGCGACTGTCTCCAACGGCACCCAGGCACCTGATGTGCTGCGCAATCGAGTTTGCATCAAGTCCGTCAATGTATCGCGGTTTTCCTGCGCGTTCTGCACAACGACCCGAACTTCAGACCCATCGCGCCTGACCTTAGTTACCTCTGCCCCACCGAATCCAAATCCAATCTGACGGGCGAGGCTTTCGGCGTTGAAGCCAAGATGCCGAGCATCAGAACGCAAGCGCAGCCTGAGTTCCGGTTGCCCTCCAACAAGACCGTCGCGGACGTTTGCAACGCCTTCGATGTTTGACAGAAAGTCTTTCATCTCGTCGCTCGCTTGCCGCAAAAGGTCTTCGTCTTTCGAGGCCAACCGGATGCTGAACCCTCCGGCAAGGCTCTCCGAACCGGTAAATTCTAGTTCGGTCGCGCCTTCTACCGCGCCCACACGGTCGCGCCATTCTCGCACCACGCTCAGGATCGGAACATTCGGGCGATCGATAACTGGGATCATCTCGGCATATATCTGCGCACTGCCTGCACTGTTGATTATGGTGAATACCGTTTGAACAGGTGGCGTTGTCATATCTGCGCTGTCGGCAAGTTCGGTATTTAGATCGTTCAGGATTCTTTCCATTCGATCCACATTGGCGCGGGTCAACGCGAATGGTGCGCGGGCATCCATCTCGAGGTTTACGGTAATGATCTGACCGGGGACTTCAGGGAAAAACACAGTTCTGATCTTGCCCTTGTACATCAAGCCAAGACCCAGCATTGCGGCGGAAATGAACAGGATCAGCACGGCGTAGCGATGGCGCAATGCGACCAAAAGCACGGGTTGATAAAGGTGATCTCGAACCCAGTTCAAACCGCCTTGCGCGCCGTCCTGCACGCGGCCCCAAAGGCGAGTTATCAGGTAGCGCCGTTTCTGCCCCATCGGAATGTAAGCCAAATGCGCAGGCAGAATAAACTTGCTTTCAATGAGCGAAAAAACGAGTGCCAGAATCACGATGCCCGAAAAGCCAGCCAGCACTTTGCCCAGTGGATTGTCGATCAACAGCATCGGGAAAAAAGCGGCGATTGTGGTCAAAACACCGAATACGGTGGCAACCGCTACGCGGTGCACACCGCGCTCAGTATCCGTGATCGGATCTTTCCCTTTGCGACGCTCTTCGAACACGCTCTCACCCACTACGACAGCGTCGTCAACGAGGATACCCAAAGCAATGATCAGACCGAATGTAGTGACATCGTTAAGCGAATAATCCACCCATTTTGATCCTGAGACCGCGATCGCACCCATGACCGAGATCGGAATGCCCATCGCCACCCAGAAAGCAAGGCGCACGTTCAGGAACACTGACAGCATTAGGGTCACAAGGATCAAGCCCTGCACACCGTTTGATCGCAACAAGGCAAGCCTGTCCGAGATATAACCTGCGCTGTCACCCCAGACTTCTATGTGGACTTGCGAAGGTAGCTGACGGCTGAACTCATCCACGGTGCTACGCACAACTTCACTGATCTTCAGAAGGTTTTCTTTCTGCCCAACCAAAACCTCCATTCCGACGGTCGGCATGCCGTTCAGACGAAACAGATACTCGCCGTCTTCAAAAGCGTCCTCGATATTTGAGATATCGCGTAGCGGCACAAAAGTGCCATCGTCGCGTTGAATTGTGGGAAGATCACCATATTCCGGCGCGTACCTTGCTCTGTCATCAGCCCGCAGGAATATTGTCCCGCCTTCAGTTCGCAAACGACCGGCCTGGAAGGTCAGTGAGTTTTCCCTAATGGCGCGTGTCACATCTGAAACCGTCAGTCCGTAGTGGCGCAGTTCCGCCGGATCGATTTCGATGCGTAACTCTCGCGGGATCAGTCCCCAGATCTGCAACCGCGACAATTCCGGTTGCGCCAGCAACTCTTCCTTCAGACGTTGCGCCAGGCTCTGCAGCGTGGCTGCGTCGGTTTCACCGTACAGGTTGAGGTAGAGCGCTGGGAAATCAAATTCCGAAGCTTCGATTACGGGTCGGCGCGCAGTGTCGGGGAGATCAGTCAGCCCATCAATACGAATACGCACCCGATCAAGAATGTCTTGCAGATCCTCACCACCGGCTCGGCGCACTGATACGAAGCTGAGGTCGTTTTCTGATTGCGAAGTGACACTGCGCACTCCGTCCAATCCTTCAAGGGCTTGTTCTACTTTCTGCGTGACAAGCTCATCCACTTGTTCGGCCGTAGCGTCCGGGAATTCAATCGAGATTGTAACGCTTTCGGGCGGAATACGAGGGAACCCTTCGATGCGTATGCCCAGCAGGGTCTGAACACCGAGGAACAGAATTAGCGCCATCATTAGATTGGCGGCGACGGGGTTGCGAATGAACCAAGAGGTTAGGGCATACATTTGTCAGCCCTCATCCGGCAGCGGTGTTACCCGCTGACCCGGCAAGAACGAAGCCAACGGTGTCTTGGCAATCCGCCAAAGTCCCGGTTCTTCCGGAGCGGAGATTGTGACGAGGCCTTCGTCGCGGAACATAATATTGGGGCTAATCCGTTGTAGGTGATCATCCTCACCCACCAGCCAGATGTGCCCTGTTCTGGTCACGGTGCTTTCAGGTAAGGTTAGCGCATTCTCAATCGTGCGCCCCGGCAGTCGAACCTTCAGAAAGTCACCAGCAAGGATCCGTTCATCAGGTGCGGTGACATCTAAAAACACGCGTACTTGTCGCGTGTTTTTGTCTAAGAACCCGCCGCCGTGGCGTACCAAAGCTTGGCCTAAGTGCCCGCCGGAACGATCAAACAAATCAGCCGTTGTGCCAGAAATCGGATGATCCAGAAGAACCCAGTCAGACTGGCTATACTCAGCAACCAACTCGAAATGCTGGTTGTCAGAAAGGTGAAGGAGTGCCTCGCCTGGAGAGACCGTCTGTCCAAGGCTGGCCAAGCGAAGGGTGACAAAACCTGAAAACGGAGCAATGACATTAGTTTCTGCCAATTCAGTTTGTGCAGCATTCAATCGAGCCTTGGCTGTCGCAACAGATCTTTTTGCAATACGTAGCTGAGGCAAGTTGAGCGCCAAGTCGTTGGGAGGACTCGCGCCATCTCGTTCAAACTGGCGCCGCGCAACAGTGACATTATTCTGCGCGCGAAGCAGGGCTAGTTCTGCTTCTTCAAGTTCCATTTTGGAGGCTGCAACAGCGCTCTGATAGGGTGCGTCTTCGATTGAAAACAACAGTTCCCCGCGCTTGACCTCTGAACCAGCCAACGCTGCGTCGTGAACTTTGACAATGCGTCCGGACACGGCTGACCGCAACTCGGCATCCCATCTTGGGCGAACTTCAGCAAAGGCTGAAATTTGGGCCTCTACTTCTTGTTGTTTCGCCGTGATGACAGAGACCACTGGTGGAGGCGGAGGAGACTTGGACACGTGAACGTCGATTGTGTCCTCAGTGCCGAAAAGCAGGACAACAACCGCAACAAGAAGCGCCAGCGAAACTCCAATCCAAAGCCAACGGTAAGCTGGTTTTCTTCGATTTTCGTTTGAATAGTTATTCATGACTCCGAGACTTCCTGAACAATCGAATCCGCATCAACTTGCGATACTTACCTGAATGCCATATAATATGAACGTACGTTCGTTCAATACAGAAAATTGAAGATGACAGAAACTGATAAACATCCGCGCACTTCACGTGAAAGGGCTACGGCCCAACGACGCAATCAAATACTGGAAGCCGCAGTAATGTGCTTTCTCGAACACGGATATCATCAGACTGGTGTGCGAGATATCGCGGAACGCGCAGGGGTGAGCCTCGGAAACTTGTACAATCACTTTCGCAGCAAACACGATGTGCTTGTAGAAATCGCAATGTTGGAACGAAGTGATTTGGAACAATTCCTCGACGTTCTGGCCTTAGGATTACCTGCACCGAAGGTATTGAAGAAATTTGTCAGGGCTTACGCAAAATATCTGGCCGCACCTGAGAATGTCATACTGACGCTCGAAATTGCGATTGAAGCCATTCGCCAGCCAGACATTGCAAAATTGTTTTTGGAAAACCGGGCAACGCTGACCAAGGCGCTCGAGGCAGTTATTCGCCGTGGGATTGGCGAAGCTGACTTGCGAGCCGTTTCAGATCCTCTTCAGGCTTCGCAGTTGGTGATCGAGCTCTTGGAAGGTAGTGCTTACCGAAGCGCTCTGTCGGGGGCGCCCATGTCTGAGATAATAGGAGGCGTGGAAGAATTTATTCAAAATGCATTGCTGGCGCGCAGATGATGCATCTTTGCATTTCAATGAATTTGGTTGTTCCGGCCTGCGCACACGAGAAGCATTGAGCACGGAGAAACACGACCGCCTAGTGAGGCATTTGTTTAATATGGCTCACCAGATTTTCTCATGCTGAGTATATCAGAAAAAGTGAATCCCGGTTCCGAAGTTTGGATCGGTGATGAAGAATTAGCGTTTCTTTCTGTTTCTTTTTCTTTCTTGGACATCATTTTAGCGACTTATCTTCCCATCGCAAAAGCACATAAGATCAAGTCGCAAAATAGGAGTCTCATCTTTAATGGTTTTGTACAAATAACCCAACAAAACTTCCAATACGGGTAATCATGATTATGTTAAATACAAGCCGTAACTAAACCACAGGTTTGGAGTTTTGTTTGCCAACATGGCTCTCACATCCAGCAATGCCTTTCGCACAGCTTTTTCAACCGTCTTGGCCGATCATCTTGATCGCAGCCAGAAGACGGGAAATCTCCTGTTCGGTGTTGTAGTGGCAGAACGAGATACGGATACAATCTGCCAGGCCGAGTGGCGCAAGAACGTTACCAGAGTAATGGTCGGCCTTACGCGTGTGGGTGCGAATACCTTGTTGGTTCAGAGATTCAACCACGTCTTCGGAAGGCGTACCCTCAACCACGATAGACACAAGCCCCTCGCGCGCGGGATTGTCGGCCCCACCCAGAATGGTAACGTGGTCCATGTCGCGTAGGCCCGGCAGGTTGCCGGTGCCGTTGATGGCAGTGTTGGTTAGATAGGTCTCATAGGCGTGGATGGCACGGCTTGCGGCCTCGACCCGTTTACGGGTGTCGGTCTCGTCCGAGACCTCACCCCCCAACCAGTCAAAATAGGATACCACGTCCGAAACAGTTGCATAGGACCCGGTGTCGCGGGTGCCAAACTCCCATCCGGTAGCGGGGGCATCGATCAGCATGTCATGTGGCGCAGAGCTGAGCCGGTCCGAGATCCACGCGATACCATAACCGTGGCGCGAAAACACCTTATAGGGTGAGATCACGTAGCCGTCGACGTCATAAGCGTCCAAATCCACCTGCCCGTGCGCCGCGTGCTGGATGCCGTCGACGATGATCATGCAATCCGGCGCCACCGCCCGGATTGCATGCGAAATTGCCGCAACATCCATACCCATCCCGGTCACAGGCGAGGCGTGCAGGATCGTTGCCACCGCCACATCCGGGGCCAGCAGGGCAGTGTAGTCCTCGGCCGTGACCAGGCCGGTTTCGGTGTCATGGGGTACGTTCACATAGTCCAATCCGGCAATCCCAGCCCAGCGGCGCGCGGCGCTGCGGGTGGCAGGGTGCTCGATAGACGAACCGATCACCTTGGTCCCTTTTGGTGCGGCCAGACAGGCGGTGCGGATCAGGCGAAACAACAATTCAGTGCCGCTTTCACCTGCAAAGAACTGACCGGTTGAGGCATTCATAAACACTGCCAGATCGCCTTTGGCCTTGTTGATCACTTGCTGGGTGCCCTGCCCCGCCGGATTGATGCGGCCCGGGTTGTCTGGGATCGCAGCGTAGAATGCCGAGGTCTCGGCCACTGATTTCAGCGTCAGCGCGCCGCCGGCGTTTTCGAAGAAGATGCGCTCGCCCTGAAACGGGCAGCTTTCAACATGGGCAAACCGGTCGCGGATGGCGTCGATCAGGGCGGGATTGTTCTGGATCATGGGTCGGTCCTGTGAGGTTGCATGGCTCGCGGCGCAGGGTCTTCGACGATCATCGTCACTGGCAGGCGGGTTGCAATCTTGTGCATTGCCGACATCGGATAGTCTGCCACCGTCATCTCGCTCATTGGTCGCCCGTCGGCAAAAGGGTGCCGCTAGGGCAACCAATGCACCATTGGCGTTCTTGTTTTGATATAGTCAGTGGAAGAATTGAGGGTGAACCGAAGCAGTCGGCACTTCTTTAGCCGCAACTGCGCGTTTCATGAGTCTTTAGATCAAGTGGCAGAGGTTTCGCGCAATGAGCTTAGAAGAACGGCCCTGCCCGGGTGGCTCATACGCCTCAGGAGTGTTCTATGTTTAAAGATTTCTGTCAGGCAACCGTATTAACAACCGTGTTGCTGACCGGTTCCGTAGCAGAGGCGGACGAAAATGTGATGGTCGTGTTTGATGGCTCGAATTCCATGTGGGGCCAGATCGACGGCACGGCGAAAATCGAAATTGCGCGGGACGTCATGGAAAACCTGCTGGGGGAATGGGTCGAAAACCGCAATGTCGGGCTGATGGCTTATGGTCACCGCCGCCGGGGTGATTGCGGCGATATCGAGGTTCTTGTCGAGCCCGGCCAGCAGGCGCGCAGTGTTATTCTGGACCAGATCAATGCAATTTCACCGATTGGCAAAACCCCTCTGACCGACGCGGTCGAGATCGCAGCTAAGGCGCTGTCCTACACCGATAAGCCGGCAACCGTGGTGTTGATTTCCGACGGATTGGAAAGCTGTGAGCGCGATCCTTGCGCGCTGGCGCTGGCGCTGGAACAAGGGGGCGTAGGGTTCACTGCGCATGTCGTGGGGTTTGGTCTGGGCGCGGATGAGGACGCAAGCTCGTTGGCCTGTATCGCAGAAAACACCGGCGGTCAGTATATCACCGCCAAAAACTCCCAAGAGCTGAGCTCTGCTCTTAGCGCCGTTGGGACCGCCGTGGCACAGGCAGACCCCGAGCCTGAACCCGAGCCTGAGCTGCAGGATGTCGTTGTAAAAACAGCAGAGAATGCTGTGGGCGGGTCGGATCTGCAGGTCAGTTGGACGCCGACGGTTGAAGAGAGCGATTATATAAACATTGTCCCCGTTGGGACCGGCCCAGGTGTTTTTGGCAGCTACGTGCGAATTGGTGACGCCAAAGAAGTTAAAATCACTGTCCCCGGGGGTGAGGGTTTGTACGAGGTCCGGTATTTGCACAACCAAACCAAAGAGGTATTAGGACAGGCCACGCTTGAGGTGACCAAGCCCGAGGTTGAGTTGACTGCGGCTGGGACGGTGCTGACAGGTGCGAAATTCAAGGTTGCGTGGTCACCGGCAATCAACCGGCGGGACTATGTGGCGATAGTGCCAGTGGGGTCCGACCCCGGTACGTTCGGCAATTATCAGTCGGTCGGCGGCGCGACCGAAAAGTCCCTGAATGCCCCGGCCGATCCGGGCCTCTACGAGCTGCGCTATATCCTGAACGTCGACAAGCGCACGGTGGCGTCGCAGCAGATCGAAGTAACCGATCCCAAAGTTGTTTTGCAGATCCCCGAGACCGCTTTGACCGGGTCCGTGTTCGAGGTTGCCTGGGATGGCACGGTCAGCGCGCAGGACTATATCAACATCGTTCCGCACGGGACGGACGAAGGCAAGTTCGGCAATTACATCACCGTTGGGGATGCCTCGAAAGGCAAGTTGAAGGCGCCAGCGGAACCCGGCATTTACGAAGTGCGTTACGTTTTGCGCGAAAGCAGCAAAACGCTTGCACGCGAAGCGATGGAAATTACCGCCCCAGAGGTCTCGGTTTCGGGTCCTGGTCAGGTTGTGACTGGATCAAAGTTCGAGGTGTCCTGGACCGGCCGGGTCAACGCTCAGGATTACGCTGCCATTGTCCCTGCAGGGTCGGATGACGGGGTCTTCGGTAATTACGCCGTTGTGCGGGACGGCGATACCGCTGTGCTGACCGCTCCGGCCGAACCGGGCCTGTATGAGCTTCGCTATATCTTGCGCGAGGGCTCGAAAACGCTTGCGACCGCTACGATCGAGGTCATTTCTCCGCAAGTTACAATCGACGCGCCGGAGACGGTTATCGCGGGATCGAAATTCAAAGTCGCCTGGACGGGCACCGCAAATACCCAAGACTATATCAACATCGTTCCGGCAGGCACTGAAGAGGGTAATTACGGCAACTACATCGTAATCCGTGACAACAACAGCGGCGACATTCAGGCCCCGGCGGAACCGGGGTTGTATGAAATCCGCTATGTATTGCGTGAAGGCTCCAAAACCATCGCAACGGTCAAGGTTGAGGTGACCGAGCCCGCGGTGACCATCCAGACGGTGAACGAGGTGCGCGCGGGCGATAAATTGCGGGTATCCTGGACCGAGACGGTCAGCACGAATGACTACATCAATCTGGTGCCGATGGGCACGCCGGATGGTGAGTATGGCGTGTATGCGCAGGTACGCGCGCAGTCCGAACTAGATCTGAAAGCACCGGCCGAAACCGGTCTGTACGAGGTTCGCTATCAACTGCGCGAAGGCAATCGGGTGCTGGCCCGGCAGGCGGTTGAGGTTTTGGTTGCGGACGCGGCGCTTGATACCGGCGCATCGCTTGAGGCGCCCGACATTGCCCCCGCGGGCAGCAGCATTTCGGTCGGTTGGCATACTGACAGTCAAAGCGCCGACCAGCGCATAACGCTGGCGCGCAGCGAACAGGCTATTTTCACTTGGATCTCGGCTCAAAAGATCAACGGCGATCCCCCAATCGAGATCACCTTGCCGAAGGAGCCCGGTGTTTATGAAATTCGGTTGCTGGACCTTTCAAACAAGGCGGTGCTGTCCCGAAAGGTGATCAAGGCAGAATGACGTCAGGCACGTTGCCTAGCCACCGCTCAATTGCGACGAGTAATAATAAGCAATCGCCTGGGTCCGGTTCTTCACCGACAGTTTCTCGTAGATATTGGACAGGTGAAACTTGACCGTGTTGGTCGAGATTTGCAGTTCTTTCGACAGGTCCCGGTTCGACATGCCCTTTGCCAGCGCCTCGAGAATGGAGCGTTCTTTACGGGACAGACTTTGGATCGGGTCCTGCTGCATTTTGCGGACGTCAATGAACGGGAACACCATTTTTCCCGCTGCCACTTCAGCGCAAGTATCCAGCAGGCCCTCTACCTCGCCGGATCGCGCGGCAAAGCCTGCTGCACCGGCCTGCATCGCCAATCGCGGGGTTTCGCCAGTCGTTTCCCCATAGACGACAAACCGTGGGGCATGAGCCTGTTCGCGCAATACTTCGATCAGTTTCGCAGCCCCCAGAACCGGAAGGTTCCAGTCCAAAACGCCGACCTCAACAGGCACCCGCATCACAGTTCCCAAAAACCCTTCGGCTGTGGCCGAGGTCGCGACCAGCGAGAATCGCGGGTCCCGTTCAAAGATTTCGGACATGGCAGACAGGACCAATGGATTGCTGTCCGCCAGCATGACATCGATCGGAGCGTTAGCGGTAGCAGCCATCTGATTCACCCTGTTTTGCCCAAAACAACCCATTTGGGTAGGTAGTAAAACGGTATACTTTTGTATTTTTACCTAGATGGATAGGTTTTTCCCCATACTTTTAGCCATCCTAAAGCAGTAGTAAGTTACGTTGCGTTACAGGGCAAGTCCGCGTTTTCTATTCGGCAACATAACACACCTGGCCGCAGTGCCCGAACAACCGCCGAGGATGTCTAACAATGACTTTTCAGATTTTCCCACCGCTTGAAATTCCCGAAACGCTTGCTGCGGGTCCGGGGCCAGGCAATACAGACGCCCGCGTCCTGCACGCTTTTGCCAACGCAGGCGTTGCGGATCACATGCAGGGCGATGTTCTGCGCGGTATGATCGAGTGCAAGCATATGCTGCGCAAGATCTGGGGCACAGAAAACGCCTATACTTTCGCCGTTGCCGGCACTGGTTGGAGCGCGCTGGACACCATGTTCTCGGCTGTCATGCCCGGTGACAAGGTAGTTGCCTTTACCAACGGCACTTTCTCGGGCATCGATGCACTGACCTTGCGGATCAAGGCGGCGACGCCCGAAGAGCACGCCGCCAACCCGCTTGACCCGCAGGCCGCCAGCGTCACCGTGATCGAGGTTCCGCATGGCCAGCCGGTAACAGGTGAAATGGTCGACGCCGCCCTGACCGAGCATCAGCCGAAATGGGCCTTCATGGCGCATTGGGAAACCGGCTCGGGTCGCATCAACGACCTGCGCGGGTTCTCGGATGCATGTGAACGACATGGCGCGATGGGTCTGATTGATGCGGTTTCGTCGCTGGGAGTCGATGACTTTTCGATTGATGGTTTCCCGGGCGTTGCTGGTTGGGCCTCCTGCCCGCAGAAAGGCTTGTGCTGCCTGCCGCTAACCTATGCGCCGGTCAGCTTCACCGATGCCTATATCGAAACCCTGAAGGCAACCGGTGCCTACACATACGTCCACAACCCGATTTTCGAGGCCCGCCACTGGGGCGTTGTCGATGGGCAAGATGTGGAGAAAGGCACCTATCACCGCACCCACTCGGGTTACGCGGTTGCGGCCTTCCACGAATCCCTGCGCCTGACGCTGCAAGAGGGTCTGGCCAAACGCTCGCTGTCCTACCGGACCCACGAAAAGGTCTTGCGCGATGCAGTGCTCGAAATGGGGTGCGAGGTGACTTCGGATATGCCCAGCCTCGTCGTGCTGAACCTGCCGCCGGCACTGGCGGGCCGTGAGATGGAGCTGGTACAGAATTGCCGCGCTCGCGGGTTCGGCATCTGGCCGACGCTCAGCGCACCGGTACAAGTTCGTATCGGCATCCTGAACCAACTGAACCGACAGGCCGTCAGCCGCATTGTACGCCTATTTGCCGAGGCCCTGCATGAGCTGGGCGGCGAGGTCGACCACGACGCAATCGAAGCTTTGCTGGAAAGCCGATACGGCACGTCGATCGCTGCTTGATCACACTGCATGAACGGGAGGATTGCAGATGGATATCCATGAATACCAAGCGAAAGAGCTTCTTTCGAATTTCGGTGTCGACGTGCCCTCGGGCGCGTTGGCCTATAGCCCCGAGCAAGCGGCCTATCGGGCGCGCGAGCTGGGCGGTGACAAGTGGATTGTCAAGGCACAGGTCCACGCAGGCGGGCGAGGCAAGGCCGGAGGGGTCAAGCTGTGCGATACCGAGCACAAAATCTATGAAGCCTGCGACGACTTGTTCGGCCGCAAGCTGGTCACGCATCAAACTGGCCCTGAAGGCAAGGGCATCTACCGCGTCTATGTGGAATCGGCGGTGCCGATTGATCGTGAAATCTATCTGGGTTTTGTTCTGGATCGCTCTAGCCAGCGGGTGATGATCGTGGCCTCGTCCGAGGGTGGGATGGAGATCGAAGAGATCTCGGCCGAGCGCCCCGACAGCATCGTGCGCTCGATCGTGGAGCCGGCGGTGGGTCTGCAGGAGTTCCAGGCCCGTGAGATCGCTTTCAATCTCGGCCTTGAACCCAAATTGGTTCAGCAAATGGTGCGCACCCTGCAGGGTTGCTATGCCGCCTTCAGTGAGCTGGACGCGACCATGGTCGAGATCAATCCGCTGGTCATCACCGGTGACGACCGCGTTCTGGCGCTGGATGCGAAGATGAGCTTTGACGACAACGCCTTGTTCCGGCATCCGCAGATCTCGGAACTGCGCGACAAAAGCCAGGAAGATCCGCGCGAAAGCCGCGCGGCGGACCGTGGCCTGTCCTATGTGGGTCTGGACGGCAATATCGGCTGCATCGTCAACGGCGCCGGTCTGGCGATGGCCACGATGGACACGATCAAACTGGCGGGGGGTGAGCCCGCCAACTTTCTCGATATCGGTGGTGGGGCATCACCGGAACGTGTGGCCAAAGCCTTCCGTCTGGTTCTGTCCGACAAGAATGTTCAGGCCGTATTGGTCAACATCTTTGCCGGAATAAACCGCTGCGACTGGGTTGCCGAGGGGGTGGTGCAGGCTCTGAAGGAACTCGACCTCGATATACCGGTGGTCGTGCGTCTGGCTGGAACAAACGTCGAGGAAGGTCAGAAAATCCTTGCGAAATCCGGCCTGCCAATCATTCGCGCCACAACATTGATGGAAGCCGCAGAACGCGCTGTCGGCGCATGGAAAAACGACCTTACTCAAGGCACAAAGATGAGGGCTGTGTAATGAGCATTCTTCTCGATCGTGACTCGCGTGTCATCGTACAGGGCATCACAGGCCGCATGGCGCGATTCCACACCAAGGACATGCTGAGCTATGGCACGAATGTCGTAGGTGGTGTCGTGCCCGGTAAGGGCGGAGAAACCGTCGAAGGTGTTCCAGTCTTCGACACCGTCAAGCAGGCCGTCGAAGCGACAGGGGCAGATGCCAGCCTCGTGTTCGTACCGCCGCCGTTCGCTGCCGACTCGATCATGGAGGCCGCAGATGCTGGTATCCGCTATTGCGTCTGCATCACCGACGGTATTCCGGCGCAGGACATGATCCGGGTGAAACGGTACATGTATCGTTATCCCAAGGAAAAACGCATGGTTCTGACCGGGCCGAACTGCGCGGGCACGATCTCGCCCGGCAAAGCTCTGCTGGGGATCATGCCCGGTCACATCTACCTGCCGGGCAATGTTGGTATCATCGGTCGATCGGGTACGCTGGGCTACGAGGCCGCCGCACAGCTGAAAGAGCGTGGGATCGGCGTCTCGACCAGTGTGGGCATCGGCGGCGACCCCATCAACGGTTCGTCCTTCAAGGACATCCTGCAGCGGTTCGAGGAGGATGAGGACACCCATATCATAGCCATGATCGGTGAGATCGGCGGCCCGCAGGAAGCCGAAGCTGCCGAGTATATCCGGGACCACATCACCAAGCCCGTAGTGGCTTACGTTGCGGGTCTGACGGCACCAAAAGGCCGGACCATGGGCCATGCAGGGGCGATCATTTCAGCCTTTGGCGAAAGCGCCAGCGAGAAGGTCGAAATCCTGTCGGCCGCCGGCGTGACCGTGGCCGAAAACCCTGCCGTGATCGGTGAAACGATCGCCCGTGTAATGGAGGCTGCGTGATGGTCAAACCCTCGGTTCTTGTTACCCGTCGTTGGCCTGCCGCCGTCGAGGCGCAGCTGGCCGAGAACTATAACGCCGTACTTAATACCGGGGACAAGCCCATGTCCCCGGCCGAAATCCGGCAAGCGTTGAAATCCTATGACGCGGTGTTGCCCACCGTCACTGATACTCTCAGCGCGGAAGCTTTGGATGTGGCCGGTGCGCAGACAAAGATCCTCGCCAATTACGGTGTCGGCTACAGCCATATTTGCGAGCCGTCGGCGCGTGGGTTGGGCATGACCGTGACAAACACACCCGACGTGCTGTCCGAATGCACCGCTGACATCGCCATGACACTATTGCTTATGGTGGCACGTCGCGCCGGTGAAGGTGAGCGCGAATTGCGCGCCGGCAACTGGACCGGTTGGCGTCCGACCCATCTTGTCGGCACCAAAGTCAGTGGTAAGACGCTGGGCATCATCGGCTATGGCCGCATCGGTCAGGAAATGGCGCGCCGCGCTCATCACGGGTTCGGCATGGATATCCTCGTCTATAACCGCAGCCCGATTGCTCCGGACGTGCTGGCCAAGTGCAATGCGACCCAGGTGGACACGGTTGATGACCTGTTGCCGCAATGCGATTTTGTCTCACTGCACTGTCCCGGCGGCGCCGCAAATCGCCACCTGATCAATGCCCGCAGACTAACCCTGATGAAACCCGATGCGTTCTTGATCAACACCGCACGCGGTGAGGTCATCGACGAATGGGCGCTGATTCAGGCACTAATGTTTGAGATGATCGGTGGCGCTGCGCTGGACGTGTTCGACGGCGAACCCCGCATCAGCCCGGACCTCCTGCAATGTGACAACCTCGTGATGCTGCCACATCTGGGCAGTGCTACGCGTGAAGCGCGCGAGGCTATGGGGTTCCGTGTGCTGGATAACCTGAGCGACTTTTTCCAAGGCCTTGAGCCGCGCGACCGGGTGATCTGATGCAAGCGCTGGCCCGGCATACTCAGTCCACCACCGACCCTTCGAGCTATGCCGAAGGATTGCGCTCGGAACTGCGTGCGTTGTGGCGGAACATATTGCTGAAACGGGCGCCTCACGTGTCGACGTGGGCCGAGGCAACGCCGCTGCGTCCCATCCCCACCGGGCCCGAGGCAACGCCGTATTTGCAGGCCTTGTCTATCTGGTTCCAACTGTTGCGCATCATTGACGAAAACGCCGAAGTCCGGAACCGCCGCCTGACAGAGACCCAAAGTGGGGCCGAAGCGGTCGAGGGCGGATTTGCCGAGGTGTTGTCCGACCTTTCCCTGACAGGCAGCCAGACGGAAAAGCTGACCGCTGACCTATGTGCCGGTCCCACCCTGACCGCACATCCGACCGAAGCAAAACGGGTCACCGTTCTGGAAATTCACCGGCGTATCTACCGCAACCTCGTCAGTCTTGAGACGCAACGCTGGACCCCGACCGAACGCGCCGAGTTGCTGAATGGCCTGGAAGGCGAGATCGATCTCTTGTGGTTGACAGGCGAGCTGCGCCTGTCGCGCCCCAGCCTGCACGATGAGATCGAGTGGGGGCTACAGTTCTTTCGCGATGCAATCTTTGACGCCGTCCCTCAGGTGATGGATCGGTTCGATCAGGCTTGCTTGCATGTGCTGGGCCAGACGCTGAGTGAAACACCCGATATCCGCTTTCACAGCTGGATCGGCGGCGACCGGGACGGCAATCCGAATGTCACAACCGAGATGACCGCACTGGCCCTGAAACGCGGACGTGAAACGGTTCTGGGTCTTTATCGAAAGGCTCTTGATCAGGCCGCGAGCAGGTTGAGTATCAGTGCACTCATATTACCGCTGCCCCTGCCCCACAGGGCGCGTGTACAAGAAATAGTCGATCGGGCACCTGACGCTGACCGCAATCGGAACGAACCGTTCCGGCAAGCTCTCAGTGCCATCGGCCATCAGTTGACAGGTGGCGGCTATAATCACATCTCGCAATTCGAGAGCGATCTTGATGCGCTTGATGCCGCATTGTGCGCGGTCAACGCCGATATTCTGGCGCGACGGCATATACGACCTCTGCGCCGGGCTGCGTCGGTTTTCGGGTTCCGAACCACAACCCTGGATATCAGGCAGAATTCAACCGTCACAACCGACGTTCTGGCCGAAATCTGGTCGCAATCCGGGCGGGCTCCCGAATATGGTGCACACGAATGGTCTGCCCGTTTACGGGCCGAACTGGCGGATCAGAACCTGCCTTACCAAAACCGTGATGCGCTGAGCGATCAAGCGCAGGAATTGCTCGCCCTTCTGGCGCTGGTCCATAGCGTGCGATCAGGGCCAGACCCAAGGGCAATCGGGCCATTCATCTTGTCCATGACCCGTTCTGCCGATGACATTCTCGGTGTCTACCTGTTGGCCCGTTATGCCGGGTTCGGGTCCGAGACACTGGATATTTCGGTGGTCCCGCTGTTCGAAACGATTGCTGATCTGCGCAACGCCCCAGCGATCCTGCTAAATGTACTGGGCGTTCCTCTTGCTCGCCGCAGCCTCAAAACCGATAGCAACGTAATAGAGGTGATGCTGGGGTATTCGGACAGCGGTAAGGATGGCGGCTATTTCTGTTCAACATGGGAACTCGAGCGCGCCCAGAGACGGATCGTATCGGCGCTGGCATCGCAGGGCTTTCAAGCCGCGTTCTTTCACGGTCGTGGCGGCTCGGTCAGTCGAGGTGGCGCACCCACCGGGCGCGCCATCGCCGCGCAACCCAGCGGAACAATTTCCGGGCGGCTGCGCGTAACCGAACAGGGCGAGGTTGTTTCGACCAAATATGCCAACCGAGGTACGGCCGCAGCGCATCTCGAACTGCTGCTCTCAAGCACGTTGCGCCATACTGCAAACCCTGGGGAATCTCCTGCCAGGCCCGAATTTGGCGACGCGCTGGATGCTTTATCGGAACTGTCGCAGACGGCTTATGTTTCGCTTTTGCAGATGCCCGGCTTTCTGGATTATTTTCAGCAGGCTAGCCCGGTCGAGGAACTTGCTCGCCTGAAAATCGGATCCCGCCCGGCGCGTCGGTTCGGCGCAGCCAGTCTGGATGATCTGCGTGCAATTCCATGGGTCTTTGCATGGTCGCAGAACCGCCACCTGATCACAGGTTGGTACGGGTTTGGTGCCGCGATGACCAGCTTTCGAAAGTTCCGTGGTGCGCGCGGCGATGAAGTGCTGCAGGACATGTTTCGACACTCCCGCCTATTTCGCCTCGCCGTCGATGAGATGGAGAAATCGCTCTATCAGGCGGATATGGGTATCGCCGCGCAATACAGCGAATTGGTGCACGATGAGAAAACCCGCCAAAGCATCTCGCAGGCGATCAAAACGGAATACGATAGCGCCTGCACCGCAGTGCAGTTTCTGACCGGTGGCCAGACCATCGGTCACCGTTTCCCTCGTCTGTGCGAACGGTTCGAACGCAAGCGCTCTGAATTGGCCCGAATTCACGCGCTGCAAGTCAGACTGCTGCAACTAGCTCGAAACGAACCACAGTCAGGGTCAGTTCCCGTGCCCTTGCTGCAATCCATGAATGCCATTTCCGCTGGCCTTGGCTGGACCGGCTAACCCTTTTAGGAGGTTTCAAAGTGAACGCCCCGCACCGTACCGACGATTTTTTCACCCAGTCCCTTGCCGACCGTGACCCTGAGCTGTTTGGCTCGATCACATCCGAGCTTGGCCGCCAGCGCGACGAGATCGAGCTG
>NZ_JBQFZU010000029.1:0-53680 GCF_056542405.1 Ruegeria sp. AD11(2025)
GGCGACCCGCTACGACAGGTGCCCGAAGGTCTTCCTGTCAGCCATCGCCCTCGCAGCACTCGTCATCTATTGGCTATGAGCCCTGACCCTAGCTCGGATCAAAAGGGACAGGTTTTGCTGCGTTCAGCAAGGGGCACGGGATCGAATGAGGAATTGGAAACTGTCGTCGTCACCCTTATCAACCGCTTCGAACAAACGGCCCAGCCAAGCCTCATCAAAGGATAATTCGGCGGTTCCGCGCCGGAAGAATACAGATCCTTTGGTAACGGCTCGACGAAATCCGCGCATCAGGGTTTCTGCGGCGTATCTGAGCATCTGCCGGGTCAGCCAGCAGCAGAGCGCAGGCCTGACCCAATTCAACACGCGAGGATGATCGGGTCTGCAGTGCAACCACGCGTAGATGATTGACGAACTGCATCGCCCGCTCCAGCAGCTCGGGCGCACCGAGAGGGTGGACGTCTTCCCTTTTATTTAAACTGCCTGCCTGCATCATGATATGGGACCACTTCAAAACGCAAAGCCTTACAATTGTGCTAAGGCTTAATCCGGACAGCCACTGATCTGCAAAATGTAATAACCCGGCAGGTACAGCATTGCGGTCCCGGGATCGCACCCTACTCAGACTGGTAGCAATAACGAACGCGCTTTGCCAGTTCCCAGGGTAAAACTAACAAGAATCGTCGGGATTTCGGTTAGTTAACTGAAGGCAAAGGGTAATCCGTCGATTTTGGAACAGTTCTAAAAAATGTTAAGATCAACCATCGAAAACCTCGTCCATGCAAGACGAACATGAAGCCAGGGAGACCATTTATGAAGGGTGACAAAAAGGTAATCGATTATCTGAACAAAGCGCTTCGGCACGAACTGACAGCCGTCAGCCAATACTGGCTTCACTACCGCCTCCAGGATGACTGGGGACTTGGGAGCATGGCCAAGAAAAGCCGGGAAGAATCCATTGAGGAGATGGAACACGCCGACAAATTGATCGAGCGGATCATTTTCCTTGAGGGCCATCCCAACCTGCAAAAACTGGACCCGCTAAGGATCGGAGAGAATCCACGTGAAACTCTGGAATGCGATTTGGCTGCTGAGCAAAGCGCTCGTTCCCTCTATAAGGAAGCGCGAGATGTCTGCAAAGCCGCAGGTGACTATGTTTCCATGGGTTTGTTCGAAAGCTTGATGTCAGACGAAGAAGGCCACATTGATTTCCTCGAAACGCAGTTGGAACTCTATGACCGCGTCGGACCCGAGTTGTTTGCTCAACTGAACGCCACCAAGATGGAAGATGTCGAATAAACCGCGCTGACACCCATTGGCGTGTAGCTTTTCAAGAAATCCAGCATTTTCTTCGGTAAAGCATCATCGCTCCACGAATGTCGTATTATTTCGCAGAAGATCGCCAAATTATGACACTTCAATGCGCGCATCTCGCGGCTGCAAATCCGACTCATAAAAGAGAGAATTTGTTAAATTATTGGACCGAAAGGATGTTGCTCGGCTCCGTATTTAGGGCCGCAAAACCTTTCTTTTGAAGGCTGTTACCCGACCATTGTTTTTTTCAGTACCAAAAAAGTCATCATGCCCAGCGGGGGAATCTGTCTTTGTTCTTCGACTGAGAGCGCATCCTCTTTCAGCACCGTTTCAATCTCAAAATCGGAATGCCAGCCGATTGTATTTGCAAGTGGCGAAAACACCCTTTCAAGAGAAGCAAGCAGTCCCCGCTCTCGTTGGAAATGGTTCGTAATCACTACTTTGCCACCCGGTTTGCAGACCCTTGCTATCTCCGTCATCACCCTTTCCGGTTCCGGAACGACGGACAGAACGTGCATTGCCACAACCGTATCGAAATGGTTCTCTGGAAAATCAAGCGCGCGGGCGTCCATTTGCCTCAACTCTGTGACATGGCTGAGTGACATAGCTTTTACCTTGTCGCGGGCTTTTTGCAGCATCTCCTCGCTGAAATCGATCCCGGTCACTTGCGTCTCGGGCCCGTAATGCTCCAGTGACAGCCCGGTGCCGACGCCAACTTCAAGAACCTTTCCAGCGCGTTTGTTTATATATTCAACCGCGTGTTGCCGCCCGGCATTGGTGATAGCTCCAAACGTCTTGTCATAGACGGGTGCCCAGCGAGCATAGGAAGTTTGAACGGCTTTAATGTCCATATCGAGTCCTTAACGGTTAGAAGTAGTTTCCCTGTCGAGCCATGCCCACGCGACCATCACCACATATGTGAGACAGAGTGCGATCAGCGTGACCCAGGCAAAGGTCAGGAGCGCGGCACCTGCAACGGCGACGCCAATGAGGAAGTATTTTACGTTTTCACGGGAGATCCTTGTGGTCTTGAATGACCAAGTCGGTATGTGGCTGACAAGTAGAAGACCGATTGTCACCATGTAGAGGCAAATAAAAATACTGGGCAGCAATGGGGCATCCGCGAAAGCGAAGGACAGATACATTGGCATCATGACCAGCAGGGCTCCTGCAGGGGCGGGGACCCCCTCGAAATAGGCGCTGTCCTGATCACAGGTCTCAGATTTGCTACCCACATTGAACCGGGCAAGGCGCATGACGCAGCACACCGCAAAAAACAGGACTGCAAGCCACGCAGCACTGCGTATGTCCTGCAAGGCCCAGAAATAGAGAACGAGCGGCGGAGCCACTCCGAAGTTCAGGAAATCTGCAAGTGAGTCAAGCTCGGCCCCCAGTTTGCTGTCACTGCTGAGCAGGCGGGCAATACGTCCATCCAACCCATCCAGAACACAGGCGGCAATAATGAGCTGAACCGCAAGCACGTAGTTGCCCTGAACTCCAAATCTGATTGCTGACAAACCCGCGCAAATAGCCGTTATGGTTAACACATTGGGAAGCAAATGGATCAGCGCAAACCCTTTCTCTCCCTGTTCGGATGGTTCTGCCACTGATCCAACTACCTACTTTTCTACGGGTTTGTGCAAACTGGCAAGGACGGTCTCGCCAGCAATCATCGTTTGCCCGACACGCACCTGCGGGTCCACGCCATCGGGAAGATAGACGTCCAGCCTAGACCCGAAGCGGATCAATCCAAATCGCTCTCCGGTTTGCAGCGCGGCGCCGGGTTTTACAAAGCAGACGATCCGTCTGGCCACCAGGCCGGCAATCTGGACAACGGCAAGGTCTTGACCGTTCGTCATGCGGATACGCAGGCTATTGCGCTCGTTGTCTGCGCTGGCCTTGTCCAGGGATGCGTTGAAAAACTTGCCGGGGCGGTAAGCAACCGCGGTAACTTCACCTTCAATGGGCGTCCGGTTCACGTGACAGTTGAATACACTCATGAACACACTGACTCGGGTGAGAGGCGCATCGGTCATCCCAAGTTCGTTCGGTGGCACCGCCGCTTCGATCAGCGAAACCACCCCGTCCGCCGGACTGACGATCAACCCTTCTTCTGACGGCGGCACCCGTTCCGGGTCGCGAAAGAAATAGTAGCACCAGACCGTAAGGCCGACGCCAATCCAGCCCATTACGTCAGACAGAAGAAAAAGGCCGACCGTTATGGCGGCAAAGATTGCGACAAACCGAATACCTTCCGGGTGCATCGGCTTGATGAACGTATCGCGCATGCGCATCGCAAAATTTCCCTCAGGTCAATTGACGGCTCTTTCATAAGTGGATTGGTAAGGAACGCAAGTGGGACCACCCATGCCGGTGCCAATCAATGGTAGCTTGGAAGATTTTTTTCGGTGCAATAGACACGAAACTCGCTTCGTGACCACTAGTCATTTAGATTTCGCTACGCAACTGATGCAATCAGTTGGAGAGACATTGGTAACGGATGATGAGGAAATGCTTCACGCACCGAAGCGCTGACAGGGGTTGGGAGAAAAGTCGGTGGTCGCTGGCGGTGCTGTATTGGGCGATTTGTTTCTTAGGATTGGTTGTCCATCAACTCTCTTTGGTACCCGAATAATGCAGGCAGCCCACCCGTGTGCAGCATGACAACTTTTTGTCCGGGTTGAATTTCTCCTGCGCGCACCAAATGCAACAACCCTGCAAAGGTTTTCGCAGAATAGACAGGATCAAGGAAAATTCCTTCGGTGCGAGCCATCTTTTCCAATGCAGCTTTTGTCATTCCACTTAGTTTGCCGTAGCCGGGCGGCAGCGCATCATCCAGAACGTTGACCTTGTCCTGCAATGGCGCCGCGTCTATATCCAGCAAATCCGCCAATTTCTGCAGAACAGTATTCATTCGGACCTTTTGCTGATCGCGATTCCTGCGCACGCAGACGCCGAACACAGTGGCGGCATTCTCCTCCAGTGCTATTCCAGTCAACAAGCCTCCATGTGTTGCGCCGCTACCTGACGGTACGACGACTGCGTCGAAACTCGGCATCTGTTGGCACAATTCTTGCCCGGCGACGACATAGCCGAAGGCACCCAAGGGTGGATGGTTCAGTCCCAGGTGAATGACATAGGGTTTGCGCCCTTGAGCCTTCAGTTCTTCGGCGCGTGCATGCAACGCAGCGTCGGCACCGGCTTCGTCCTCGCCTTCGGGGTAGCTCATATGTTCGGCGCCCAGGATCCTTGCCAAAAGCACATTTCCTGAACTGTAGTACTCCTCACCCATATCCGGCACACGTTCTTCCAGTTGCAGGATGGATTGCATGCCCAATTTGGCCGCTGCTGCTGCCGCAGATCGAACAAAGTTGGACTGAACGGCGCCGGTGATCAGAACGGTATCAGCACCTTGCTGAAGTGCATCGCCAAAGTAGAACTCAAGCTGCCGCGTTTTATTTCCACCAAAGCCAAGCCCGGTCAGGTCATCGCGTTTCAGCCAAAGGTCTATGCCCAATTCCGCAGACAGTCGATCCAATCGCTCCAACGGGGTTGGACCTGTCATGAGTTGGGCCCGAGGAAATCTGTCCAGAAAATTTTTTTGTGTCATCGTCTGCCCTTCGATTTTACGCGATCGTAAATGCGCGATGAAAGAGAACACTGCAGGCTATCAACGAAACCACGCGGATAGCCGTTGTGACTAGCGATTGTGGTAAGCAAGGGCCTACCGAGCGTCCGAGAAGGCTGCCAATCAGCGTGAGCACGAGGAAGCCCCATAGTTGCGCGCCATAAGTGAAAATTTGCGTCTCTGAAACGCTGTGCAACAGAAATGCGATGCCATACGCCACCAGCGCAATGGGCTGAACCAGCTTTGCAACTTCTTTGGCTGGGCGGCCTTTTGCAATCAAACCGAAAACCATAAGAGGACCCGGTGTAGCCGCCCAAACGGTTGCCAGCCCAGACAACCCCGAAACAATCGAAAATCCCGCTGTTCCAATTGAGCGGCGCAAGGGCAGCAAGGTCGTTAGAAGCCCGATCAGCAACAGGCTGGCCGTCAAGCCAAGGACAAATGCCTCACTCAGCAAGGGGTAGACGGCGAGACCTGCAATCACTCCGACGAGGCATCCGATGATCGCCGTGCGAATTGTCTGCTCGTCGGCTTTCAGCACGTGCCGGTCTGTCGCTACCGCTGAAACAACGGTGTTCAATAGAAGCAGCACGGGAACAGCCGTCGAAGTACCAAGCAGGATCATCATTGGTGGCCCTGCGATAATGCTAAACCCGATGCCCACGCCGACTTGCAGCATTGCGCCAAGGCCGATGGCAGCCATCAGGATGGCAAGGTCAACGGACACTTATACCCCCAAGGTCCCGCGCGGTACTGCTGTCCCTTTACGCCCAAGGCATGATTCCGGCGTAGGCATTGCGCGTCGCAACGGTATGCGCCATCTGCGCCAGTGTCGTCAAATCGAAGACTGGAAGTTGCAGCACTTCCTGAAGGCGCGCGGCATATGGCGGCAAATCTGTACACTCCAGTACCAGCGACCGAATATCCGGTGCTTGGCGCTTTAATCGCAGCGCGGCCTCAAGGACTTCGGCCTCGATCAGATCAGTATCCATGCGGGTGCGCGCGTTTCGCAAAATCACCTCTGCGAATTCGCTGGTATCCTCTAACCCTTGCACCGCGACGGGAATATCGGCGGCCCCGACACCTTCGAAATGCCTCGGCGTCAGCGCTGACGCATCAGCGGTCAGCACGCCCACTGGAGCATTCGCTCCGGTCATGTGGAATGCCAGAGGCACCTGGATCAGGCTGGATGCGAAGACAGGCACCGAGACTGCCGCCGCCAGTTCCTTTTGAAACAATGCCAGAAAACCGCAGCTTCCGGTGATGGCCCGAACGCCCTCGGCCTCGAGCCGTTTTGCGCCCTCAATAAACGGAGCGAGCAATTCGGGGGTTGGATTGTTTAGCAGGGTAGGGACGGTGACGCCGTCGATCATTTCGTAGAGCACCGGAAACGGCAGGCTGGACGGGTTCTTTATGTGCCCGGGTGGTTTCGGGAAATAGCTTTCAAGGCACAAGACCCCGATTGAAGCCCCGCAGATATTCTGGCCGCCCGTGTAAATTGGCATGGTGCTCAAGTCCTTTCGATGCGGAAGTTAAAACCGGGCCAACGAATATGGCGCCAGATCGATATTCGGCCTGCGCCCTGACACAAGATCGGCCACAAGCTCACCGGTCTTCGGGGCCATCATAAGCCCGTAATGAGAATGCCCGAATGCAGCGTAGAGCCGGTCGTTGCCATTGAGCGGCCCAATTGCAGGCAGGCTGTCAGGGAAAGAGGGGCGCCGTCCCATCCAGAATCGGGCCTGACTTGTATCAAGATCCGGAACCATGGATTTGGCCTGTTCGGTCAGTATCGTTTCCTTGCGCGGATCGGCAGGGGTATTTATGCTGGCAAACTCGGCCGTGCCAGCGATCCGCAGGCCGTCTTGCATTGAACTTGCAACCACCTTTGCGTCGACATCCATGACCGAATTGTTCAGAGCGGCTGAGGGCATGGGAAACTCAACGTGGTATCCTCGTTCAGCAGCCAGGGGCACGGGCAGCCCCAGTGGTTTTAGCAGGTCAGCGGACCACACTCCGGCTGCAATGATAACATGGCGCGCGCGCAGTGTTTCGCCCAACGTGGCCAATCGCCAATCGCCGTCCTCGCCGCGGGTCAGCTTGGTGACTTCAGTCCTTACAATCTCGGCGCCTTGCGCGCGCGCTTTTTCAGCCAGAACTGCACCCACACGCCCTGGAGAGGTCGCGCGGGCCTGGCCTTTGATCACAATCGCGGCCTTGAACTCTTCTGTCAGTGCGGGTTCCATGCGCCGCAACTCCGCACCGCCAATGCGCTCCAAATCGCCGCCTTTTTCCCGGCGGATCAAATAGCCAAGCCCATCCAGGTCGGCCTCTTCCGGGTTGCGGAATGCGTGGATATAGTAGCTATCGGCGATCAGATCTTCGTGCCCGGTGCCATCCAGATGTCGACGGTACAAATCAATGGAGGGACGACACAAAACCTCCATCGCGTCCGAGACTTCGCGAACAGACTTTTCGCTGGACTTACCCAGAAAGCGCAAACCCCATGGGATCATCTTCGGCCAGAAACCCGCCCGGACCGACAGTGCGCTTTTCGGGCCCAGCAGCATTTGGGGTAGTTTCTTCCAAATACCTGGAACTGCCTGCGGAATGATCGACCAAGGTGACACCACGCCCGCATTACCGAACGAGGTCTCTTGCCCCGGTTCTCCCCGGTCCACAAGACGGACCGGTATGCCCCGCTCTTGTAGAGACAGTGCGCAACAGATTCCGACGATCCCTGCGCCGATAATGGTAACTTGCTCTGTCATCGTATCAGGCTGGAGATTGGCTGCGATTGCGCGCGATCAACTGGGTGACGATGACTGGCGAGGCCACTGCCAACGCTATTAGGTCAGCTGTCAGACTCGGGGCAACGAAGATCACCCCGGCGATTGCCATCAGAACACGCGACGCGAGGTTCAGTGGCTTCAGCCAGTAACCTACCACTGCAGCGGACAGGGCAATAACACCGGCTATGCAGCTAGCCGCGGTATATGTGAACTCCCACAGATTAAACCCGGTTGAGGACACAAACAGCAGAACCGGGGCGTAGACAAAGGCCATTGGCGCGATCACTTTGCCCAGTCCAAGGGTGAAGGCGGACAACCCTGTTCGGAACGGGTTCGAGTTGGCAATCGCCGCCGCCGCATAGGCTGAGGTGCAGACCGGAGGCGTGATTTCGGATACCACGCCGTAATAAAGTACAAACAAGTGGCTCGCGATTGGCGGAACGCCTAGTTGCGCCAGCGCAGGCTGCGCGACCGAAACCAGCATGATGTAGAGAGCCGTGGTCGGGATACCTGCACCCATCAGAATGCATACGATGGCGATGAATACCAGCGAGATGAAAAGCTGCAGGTCTTCCATCGCAAACAGCTGGAAGCTACCGAACGAGATCATGTTGTACAGATCGGACGCCAGATTGCCCGCGCCTTGCGTTACCATAAAGCCGATACGAAAGCCGATACCGGTGGTGTTGATTACGCCAACCACGATGCCCACCGCGGCAGCCGCCGCACCCACAGCCAGCGAGTATTTCACACCCAGTTCCACCGCAGCCAGCATCTCGGGCACTTCGATCCGTTTCTGCGGGTTGAGTGTCGCAACCACGGACAGGGCACACAGGATCGCCGTCATGGTCAGGTCGAATCCACCATCTGAGAATTTCCACAGCACGAAGGCGAGAAATGCTGCGGCATAGATCAACGTTGGTGGCTGTTTGATGCGCGACATGCCCGCGATCACGGCAAGAGAAATACCGCAGAAGGCGGACATGAACGGCGTATAGCCTGTGAACAGTACCACCAACAGACCGATTAGCGGTACGATATTGGCCCAGCCTTCGGCCCAAACGGCCTTGAGCTGCGGCAGTTGTTCTTTCGCCAGACCCTGCAGGTTCAGCTTGCGCGCCATCAAATGTACCACGGCGAAGACGCCGACATAGTGCAGGATAGCCGGGAAGATCGCCGCGATCACGATAGTGGTGTACGGGACCTCAAGGAACTCAGCCATGATAAAGGCCGCGGCACCCATGATCGGCGGCGTGATCTGTCCCCCCGCCGAAGACGCGGCCTCGACCCCGCCTGCAAAATGGCCGGGGTATCCAAGGCGCTTCATGTTGGGAATTGTCAGCGCGCCGGTTGATACGGTGTTGGCCACCGAAGAACCCGAGATCGTGCCGAAGAAGGCCGAGGATACCACCGACACTTTTGCCGGACCGCCAGTATAGCGGCCCGCCAAAATGGTTGCGTTGTCGATGAAAAGCTGTCCCAACCCAGTGCGCTGCGCGATCACGCCGAACAGGACGAAGTGGAACACGATGGTCGAAACCACCCAGAGTGTGACGCCGTAGATGCCTTCTTGCGGGAAATACATCGATGACACGAAGGTTTTGAAATTCACGCCGGGATGCTGCAGCAAGCCGGGGAAATACGGCCCCAGCAGAGCGTATGAGATAAACACACAGATGATCAGCGGTAGCACCCAGCCTAGCGTGCGGCGCGCAATATCCAGCACAAGAAGGATGATGACGACACCCAGAAACACGTCATATGCGTTTGGGTTGCCCATGCGGAACGTTTGTTCCTCAATTCCCAGTGCCGGGATTCCACGCCAGGCAATACCGACATAGAGCGCAGCAACGATGCCGAGCGCCATGAAGACCAGATCATAAAGGGGTATGTTGCCGATGCGGAACCGGCTGACCTTGAGGGCATAGAGGCTTTTGGCCCCGATAATAGGGATTGTCGCGTAGACCAGAATGAACAACAGGGCCAAATAGATACCCATGTGCCAGTGATCGGCAGGCAGGCCAAAACCTGCGGTGAAGAATTCGTAGAACGCAAAGATCAGGGCAACGACACGCAGCACTTTGCCAGTGGTGGGCGTAACCTGCCGAACGGCGGCGCCTTCGTCGAACTGTTCCTCAATAGCGGCCAGTTCCTCGGCCGTCAGTTCGTGGTCATCAAGTTTCTGGGTCTCGGACATGATGGCCCCCCGATTTTGCAAAATTCCAGAGTACGGTGCCCCGCGCAGGGGCACCGTCGACAGGTGTCAGTGAGGTGTGGTTACTGAAGAAGCCCGGCTTCTTTATAGAACTTCTCCGCGCCCGGATGCAGCGGAACACCCAACGCCTCGACACCGTCCAGGGCTGTGTCCGGAGTGATCTGCTTACCCTTGGCGTGGCCGTTATCCAGCAGCTTGCGGGTGTTGTCGTTCCACAGGGCCTTGGTCAACTGATAGACCAGATCCTCTGACAGGTCCGACGAAACAACCAGCATCGCGCTGACCGCGGGGGTTTTGGTTTCTCCGTCAATACCTTCGTAGACACCACCCGGAATGGCCGAGGGAATATAGGCGGGAATGATCTCATTGATCTTGGCGAGATCCTCATCGCTGAACGAATGCAAATTCATGCCCTTGGTCGAGGAGAGTTGCACCATAGCAGCAACTGGCCAGCCCGCAGCATAGAAATAGGCGTCCAGCTGACCATCGGCCAGACGCTCGGCGCTCTGGCTGTTGTTCAGCTCGGCTTCGTCCATGTTGTCGCGGTTGACGCCCCATGCGTCCAGCATTTGCAGCACGGCAACCTGCGTGCCCGAACCGGCTTGAGCAATACCAACACGTTTGCCTTCCAGATCGCCCAGATCGTTGATCGTCTGTCCGGCTGGCAGAACCAGATGCAGGTCTTCAGGAAACAGGTTGGCCACGATGCGCAGATTGGGATGAGGCTTACCCTCGAATTTACCCTCGCCCAGATACATCGAACGCGTGACGTCGGCCGCGGCCAGACCAGCCTCAAGCTCACCGTTTTGCACGGCGGCGTTGTTGAAGACCGACGCGGTTGTGGATTGCGCAATGGCGATCAGGCCGGGAACGCCACACTGCCCGCCCTCTTCGCACGGGCGTGAGCCCGGAGGAGCCGAGATGCCGTTGGCGATGGTGCCGCCAATGGGGAAATAGGTGCCGCCGGCACCACCAGTGCCGATACGGAAAAAGGTCGGGTCTTGTGCCAGCGCGGGGGCTGCCAGTGCGCCTGCCAGAGCAAGGCCAGTCAAGCATTTCGCAAATTTCATTGTCGTCTCCGTTGTTGGTTCGTTGGATTCGGTTGGTCCGAACTTCGATCCTGAAAGCCTAAAGGCAAATCGCATAAAAACAAATTTTTTATATTTCATAAAACTAAGGTTTTCCTTATGTATTGGGTATGAACTTGACGCAGCTCACTGTATTCCGAGAGGTGATGGAAACCGGCTCCATCTCTCAGACCGCCAAGAAACTGAACCGCACACAGCCCGCTATAAGTCTTGCGTTGAAGAACCTTGAAAAGACGCTGGGCTTGCCATTATTCGAACGCAAGGGAAGGCGGCTGGTGCCGGTGCCCGAGGCGCATTATCTGCTTGCCGAGACCACCGGCATCCTGGACCGACTTGCGACGATATCCAGCACAATGGAAGGGCTGATAAAAGGGCATTCCGGCAGCCTCAACATCGCAACAATGCCGGGTCCATCCGCTTTTTTGTTCCCGCGGTTTATTAGCCAATCGGTCGGTGAAAACCCAGAGATACGCATCACGTTGTCTACGCGTAGCTCACCGCAGATTATGGAGCTTGCCGGGACGCAGAACATAGATTTTGGCTTCGCAGATTTCGAACACTCGGCCGGGAAAGAGCCTCAGTATTCGGCTGAGCTGATCCGGGCGGACTGTTTTTGTGCCGTCGATCGTAACAGCCCGCTTGCTTCCCGCAAGATCTTGACAGTCTCCGATCTCGACGGGGCTCCTATGGGGGGGCTGCATGCCACTCATCCATTCCAAAGTAAAATTCGGCAAGAGTTTCAGGATGTATCTGCTAACTACAACCCAACGGTGACCTGTCAGTACTTTCTTCCGTTGATACCCTTTGTGAGCTCCGGTCAGTGTTATTCGATCGTGGATCCGTTGACTGTGGCGACTGAGCTGGAGCTAAATTTTTCGAACGGAAAGATTGCGTTCTTGCCCTTCGAGAAACCGCTCAGATACGAATATGCGCTCCTTGAGCCCGACCACCGACCACCGTCTCAGCTGGCACTAAAGATCAAAGCAGGTTGGAAAGCCGAAGTGTTGAGGATGTTGGAGCAGGTGAACGCAAACCCTAAAGCGGTATGTATTGATGAAGCTGGTGGCGAGCGTAGCTGAATTGCCGGTTCCTTTTTTTGTCTGCTGTTCGTGGTCTAGCGAGCTGCCATGTATGCATTCAACCGGTATGTATTTCATAAGAAGATGTGCTCTGCTGCATATGCCGAGTGGTGCAAGCTAGCTCGGCATAATGGGCGGCCTGACTGATGCGGCTAAGGGTGGTCAATTTTTGTCTGACAGCACCTTTCTGGCAGCACCTTGACAAGACCTCTGCATTAATTAATTTTATCAGGTAAAATAAATTCCTGGGGTGGTGTCGAATGTACTTGGGATTGGATTTGGGAACGTCGGGTCTCCGCGGGCTTCTGGTAGATGACACCGGTCTTGTCTTCGGTGACGCCGAGGTCAGCATTTTGACCTTGTCGCCCAAATCCGGTTGGTCCGAGCAGAACCCCCTGGACTGGATCAATGCTTGCCAAGAGGTTGTTAGGCAAATCCGCGCAAACAACGAGGAGGCATTTTCAAAACTGCGCGGTATTGGCCTAAGCGGGCACATGCATGGTGCGACACTTCTGGATAAAAGAGGTGAAGTGCTAAGACCTTGCATTCTTTGGAATGACACGCGGTCAGCTGACGAGGCAGCGATACTGGATCAAACGCCGGGGATGCGCACAATCTCAGGAAACATAGTATTCCCGGGGTTCACAGCGCCAAAGCTCGAGTGGTTGCGTACGCACGAGCCAGATGTGTTCTCAAAGATAGACAAAGTATTGTTGCCGAAAGACTATTTGCGGTTTTGGCTGACAGGAGAATACATTTCGGACGTGTCAGACAGCGCGGGAACATCCTGGTTGGATGTCCAGAATCGGCAGTGGTCGGAAAAAGCTCTTTCCATGGGTCACATGCGGGTCGAACAAGTGCCTCTCTTGGTCGAGGGCAGTGATCCCGGTGGAGAGCTGAAGGATGAGTTGAGACAGGAGTGGGGGCTTTCGTCTCCGGTTGTCCTTGCAGGCGGCGCGGGTGACAACGCTGCGGCAGCTTGCGGAATCGGGAGCATTAACGACGGCGCGGGGTTCGTTTCACTTGGAACATCCGGTGTGTTGCTGGTTGCGAGGGAATCCTATGCGCCTGCTCCGGAAACTGCTGTGCACTGCTTTTGTCATGCCGTCCCCGAAAGGTGGATACAAATGGGCGTCATACTTTCCGCAACTAACAGTATGAATTGGTTGTCGCGAACTTTGGGTGAACCGGTGGAAAAACTCGCTGCAGCGTTACCCGGCAGGTTGAATGGGCCTTCTTCGATCACCTTTCTGCCATACCTTTCAGGAGAACGGACACCGCATAACGACAGCCGGATCCGTGGCGCATTTCTGGGCGTGGACGTGTCGTCCGAACCTAATGACCTAACCCAGTCCGTGATGGAAGGCGTTGCATTCGCAATGAGAGATTGTCTGGAAGCGTTGAAAAGCACCGGAACGCAGCCGCGAAGCCTAATGGCGGTTGGGGGAGGCGCGCGATCCCGGTTTTGGTTGGAAACCTTGGCCACAGTTCTGCAAGTTCCATTGGAAGTGCCCAAAGGTAGCGAATTCGGTGCAGCAATGGGCGCTGCACGCCTCGCAATTTGTGCTGCCAACGGCGCTGAACCGGCGCAAGTCATGACGCCTCCGGAAATCGAAGAATGTATCGAACCGCGCAACGACCTGATTGACGCCTACGAAAACGAATACAGGCGCTATAAGCAATTCTACACGGCGCTAGAGCCACTTGCAGCAAGATGAAACCAAAAACGAATACGCTTGATCAGATTGAAACGGCTATTCTCGCCGATGGGGATATGCGCCTTTCTGTCCTGAACTACGGGGCTATAACGCAGGGCTGGTGGTACAAGGGCGAACCGCTCATTCTTGGGTTCGAAGACCCAACAGCGTATCTGACCGATACCCGTTACCTGGGCGCAATTGTCGGGCGGGTTGCAAACCGGATCGGCGGTGCAAAGTTTAACCTGGGAAGCACCACTTTCCAGTTGAGCGCCAACGAAGGCGAAAACACATTGCATGGTGGAGAGGGCGGACTCTCCAAACAATTCTGGAACCTCGAACAGATTGCTCAGAATGAGGTTTTGCTAAGCTACGTTTCACGCGATGGGGAAAGCGGTTTTCCCGGCGAGATCAGGTTTGAGGTCAGAATCTGCCTGCAGTTTCCGCGTTTGGTTTATTCAATGACCGCGCAGCCGGACCGGCCAACACCGATAAGTTTGACGCAGCATAACTACTACACTTTGGGTAGCTCAGAAGGAATTGATGAGCATAAACTGAAGCTAGCTTCAAACCGATACTTGGAAATCGACGATCAGGGAATTCCTTCGGGCCAAGTGCGTGCCACCAAAGAAAGCGATCTGGATTTTTCAACACCCAGAACAATCGGAAGTGTTTCGGAGGCGATCGATCACTACTTCTGCTTCGATCACGATCATGACCCATCGGCTCCGGCCGCTAAGTTCACGGCACCCTCTGGTCTTACATTAAAAGCCTATTCCGACCAACCCGGAGCACAGATCTATTCGGGGTACAAAAAGGCAAAACCACTTTGTGTTTCGTCCGCTTTGTGCATTGAGCCATCGGGCTACCCTAACGCACCCAATATCCCATTGTTTCCCTCAGTTATCTGCACCCCAGAGACACCCTACCGACAGGTGCTTGTATTAGAAATCTCTGAGGATCAAAATGAGAGCTAGCTCGCTGTTTTTGGCTATCAGCGCGTCGATCGCGAACCTTGGTGGCGCGAACGCTCAGACGTTTGGCCCGCTGCCAGAGTTTCTTGAGCCAGATTTCGCGAGTGTCGAGCTTGGGCGCTTGCTGTTTTATGACCCGATATTGTCAGGGAACGAAAATATCAGCTGTGCAACCTGTCATCATCCCAGGCTTGGCACTTCAGACGGCCTTTCCCTTGGTATTGGGGAAGGGGGGATTGGGCTGGGCGCAGAGCGAAGGTTGGACCCAGAGAACACTCCTGAACAACGTATTCCGCGAAATTCACCCGGGTTGTGGAACCTCGGGGCCACTGAATTTCAGACGTTTTTCCTTGATGGCCGACTAGAGGCAGACCCAACGCAACCTGAGGGTATTAGAACTCCGCTGGGCACAAACATGAGATCCGGTTTCAAGTCGGCGTTGGCGGCACAAGCAATGTTTCCGGTTTTATCGGCGGACGAAATGGCTGGTCACTACTCCGAGAATGACGTGAGCAAAGCGGTTCGCCTTGGTTTTCTGACACAGCAAGGCGGTGCGTGGGACCTGATAGCGACACGGGTCGCAGCAGTTCCTGAATACCGCCAGAGGTTTGAAGGTGTTTCGCCGGATGATGGGATCACATTCACGGCAATTGCCAATGCAATCGCGGATTTTATAGCCTTCGAATGGCGCGCGGATAACAGCCCGTTCGACCGCGCAATGCGCGGCGAGGCCGAGTTGCCGCAAGAAGCAGAACTCGGCATGGAGTTGTTCTATGGAAAAGCTGGGTGCAGCAACTGCCACTCGGGTTGGTTTCAGACGGATCATAAGTTTCATTCGATTGCGCTGCCGCAGATCGGTCCGGGTAAAGCGGCGCGATTTGAGAACCACGTCAAGGACGACGGCCGTCTTCGTGTAACCGGTGACCCGGAAGATGGGTTTGCGTTTCGAACGCCATCCCTACGCAACGTGACTCTGACGGCTCCATACGGCCATAGTGGAGCATACGCCCGGCTTGAGGACATGGTGCGCCACCATCTGGACCCGGTGACGTCTTTGCGAAACTACTCGATAGAGATGGCCCTGTTACCTGCTTTTCCGGGATCTGAAGATCATAATCCGTTGTTGGACGAACAGCACTTGGATGCGATCGCTGAAAGCAACAGCCTGCCAAAAGTTGCACTGACGGATCGAGAGGTAGTCTTACTTCTCAGCTTTCTGAAAAGCTTGGAAGACCCAGCCGAACGGCTAGGGATACCCGATCAGGTTCCAAGCGGACTGCCAGTGGATCGATGATCAACGGTGAATTCGAATGATCTGATTAGAGGGGTGTTCCAGCCATTCGCTAGCCTCTCCACCCGGCCAGATCACGCGAACCTGCGCTCGATCCTCACGCCCAAGTCCAAAATGGTGGAGCCCGGCGATACCACTGGCGTGGCCGCCGCCAACTGTTATCTCGCGAGTTTGAACACCCTGCGAGGTTCTGACTTCGATAAACCCGCCCACTGCTGCACGGTTGGATTGGTTCTGTGCGACATCAAGCAACAACCAATCTCCTCCCTGTGACGTGTTCTGGCTGACTTCCAGTTCCGAACCACGGTTGACGACAACAAGGTCCATACTCCCGTCGTTATTTAAGTCTGCAAGGGCTGCCCCGCGAGATTTCGCCATCGACGCAACGGCGGCGCTTGTCGAGGCTTCAAAGAACGAACCATCAGAGTTTTGCAAAAGCAGGTTGTTGGGATCGTTCAGGGCGGCGTCCGGCATTTGCTCAACATTGCCTTTGGCGACGAATATGTCGTCTCGACCATCATTATTCACGTCACTAAACTGCGCGTGCCACCCGGTTGATGGCCTTCCGTCATTACCGAGATGAGGCCGATGGGCTGTCGTGCCCTTTTCATAAGTAGCGTCGCGCCAAGTTGGGCCGTTAGTTTCAGGATCAAAAACCTGAAGTTTTTGGTCGCCCATAGACGTTAGATAGAGCTCGGGAAAACCGTCTCCGGTCAGATCCCGTGAGGCGATCCCCATTCCCCAGATTGAATAGGGTAGCCACCCTTCTTCAAGCGCATACAGCCGTGGTTCCGGTTCCATGGCCCAAAGTTGCTCTTGCCCGCCCCGCACGTAGTAGTGGCGGTCGTTACTGACACGAAGGTCCGCGCGCCCGTTTCGTGCCCAATCAGAAAACAGAATGGAAAGCGAACAAAACCCGGGTTCAAGCTGTTGTGGCTGTCGGTAACTGCGCCCTTCGGGGCGATAAAGCAGGGTCGGCCCGCAAGATTGGAATGGGCCTTCGGGGTCGAACCGATCAACATAAGTTCCAAACGCCAAGGTAGGTAAAGACTGCCCATCTTCCCAAGTGGCCGAGAAACCCGTCGTCCAGTGATCCTCGGACTGAAAACCAAGGTTTTCGAAAGGGCTGAATTGGCAGCCCGGATGGCCTTTGAGAAGGAGGTCTTTGCCTACACGCAAGACCGCTAAATCTATTAGGCCATCGCTATCCACGTCCAATGGATACGCCCCACTTACCCCGGTCAAGGACAGTTGGTCAGGCGTTTGAGCTTGAAAAGAGATCTCTTCCCGCGATGTATTTTTGAACAGTTGAGATTGATTTGATCCACCTGCCAGGAACAATTCGGGCAGTGCATCACCGTTGCAATCGAAAACGGCCAAGCCACCGCCAACGAAATGCTCCCAGCCGCCATCGTAAACATGCGACGGAACTTCAATGCTCACAAACTCGGGGATTCTTGTCTCCGCGTTGGCGACTGTGGCAAAAACCGATAATGCCGCAAGATCAAATCGCATTTGCTGCAAGTTCCTTAACTTTGAGGATCGAAATTTGTTCAATCCCGTACGCTGCTGCGCCCTTGGCCCACATCAGGTCACCCCAATGGTGCACTTTGATATCAGGCAAAGGCGCGTCCACGCTGACGACGCCACTTCGAATGCGGGTCATGACCTCATCCGTACAAAGATGTTCAAAGCTCTTTTGCGGGCCTGACACAATGATACACTCTGGGTCGAACAGGTTGATCAGATTGGACACTCCAAGCCCGAACATCTGACCCGCCCGGGCAAGCACCGAAGCCGCTCTTTCATCTCCAGAAACTGCGCGATCCTGTATGTCGGACACGGTCTTTAGTTCGTTGTTTTGTCCTGTGACTGTCATTTCCCGGATTAAAGCGTAGTCCCCGACATAGGCTTCAAGGCATCCGCGTTGACCACACTGACACAGGGCTCCGTCAAGTTGCACTTTTGTGTGTCCAAACTCTGCCCCGCAGCCTCTTTCTCCACGGTACAGTTTGCCATCGAGAACGATGCCAAGACCAACACCATGTTCGATCGTGACGACGAGAAAGTTTTTCAGACCGTTACCCAGCCCAAACAACTGTTCGGCTTTCGCGACAAGGTTGGCATCGTTCTCTACGAATGCGGGGCAGGGCAATTGGTTTGAGAGTAAGTTGCTGAAATCAATGTTTCTTTCGGTTATCGATGATGACCAGTGGACAAAGTTTCTGCTTGCATCGACCTGGCCGGCTACCCCGATAGAAATGCCCGCCAGTTGTTCGACTGAGCCATCGATTTTTGCACAGGCTTCCGTAAGCGCATTGTGGATGGTCGAAACAAACTCTGCAGGCGGCATTCTGGCGTTGTTTAAGGGAAACTTGTGCGAAGTGACTTCGTTGCCCTCAAAATCGACCAGAATGATCGATATCATCTGCCGTGCCACCTTTAGCCCCGCCACAAGGAAAGACTGACCGTCCAATTGCAGCAAGATCTTGGGTCGGCCCCTTTTTCCGGACTTTGATTGCGCTTCGGCTTCAATCTCTTTGATTAGCCCTGCTGAGATGAGATCGGCAGTCGCCGCTGTCACGGTTGCAGGGCTGGTCTGCAAGGCCGTTGCGATCTCGATTCGCGGAACGGCACCCTTTGATCTGATGTGCTCCAACACCCGCAGGCGGGTTGTGTTTCTTTGTTCCAAAGAAATCGGTGAGGCTTTGCTTTTCAGCATCTTGTACTCGCGAATCTATTTGTTGGTCTAATCTATTTGAGATTTCGCGCGTCTTGTAGACTAAATATTTTACCGACTGAAATAAATATGATATTCAGAACTGTGAGAGCCGCGAATCGTGATGCGATGGCTCAGCAAATGGGAGGAAATCATGAAAAGAATTCTCAGTGTCTCAACTGCGGCCACCTTATTGGCCTCGGTTGCATTCGCAGAGCCGGTCGTCGGTGTAAGCTGGTCCAACTTTCAGGAGGAACGTTGGAAGACTGACGAAGCAGCCATCAAATCGGCGCTTGAAGCAGGTGGTGCTGAATACACCTCGGCAGATGCGCAGTCGTCTCCCGCAAAGCAGCTGTCGGACATTGAAAGCCTGATCGCCCAAGGTGTAGACGCGCTTATCATTCTGGCACAAGACTCACAGGCGATTGGACCAGCTGTTCAGGCGGCTGCCGACGAAGGTATCCCGGTGATCGCCTATGACCGTTTAATCGAAGATGATCGTGCCTTTTATTTAACGTTTGACAACGTCGAGGTTGGCAGAATGCAGGCCCGCGCAGTCTTTGAGGCGATGCCCAAGGGCAACTATGTCATGATCAAAGGTTCTCCCACCGACCCGAACGCGGATTTCCTTCGTGGCGGACAGCAAGAGATCATCGGCGCAGCAGTGGACAGCGGTGAAATTGTGATCGTTGGTGAAGCCTACACAGATGGCTGGTTGCCCGCCAATGCTCAGCGGAACATGGAGCAGATTTTGACGGCCAATGAAAACAACGTGGACGCGGTTGTCGCTTCGAATGACGGCACGGCAGGTGGCGTTGTGGCCGCTCTGACCGCGCAGGGCATGGAGGGAATTCCCGTGTCGGGTCAGGACGGAGACCACGCTGCATTGAATCGGGTCGCGTTGGGCACTCAAACCGTTTCGGTTTGGAAGGACGCCCGTGAGTTGGGTAAGGCAGCCGGTGAAATCGCGGTCGCACTCATCGGAGGCACAAGTCCCGCAGATGTCGACGGCGCAGTCAGCTGGACTTCACCCGGGGGCACAGAGATGAACTCGGTCTTCCTTGCACCGGTACCGATCACCAAGGACAACCTTTCAGTAGTTGTAGATGCAGGATGGATCCCACTTGAAGATCTATGCCAGGGCGTGGAAAACGGCCCTGCTCCCTGCAACTAAACTTCACAGTCCCTGGCCCTTTTGGGGCCGGGGACCCTTGCTGACTATGAAAGATCGGAAATGACCGAAACTTCGTCTCAGCCGATACCAGAAAAAGCAAAACCCAGCCTGTTCCAACAGTTGGAACTGGATATGCGGCTTTTGGGAATGATCGGCGCGTTTGTCATCCTTTGCATTGGGTTCAATATCGTCACGGATGGGCGGTTCCTGACACCACGCAACTTGTTCAACCTGTCTATCCAGACAGTTTCGGTCGCCATCATGGCGTGCGGGATGGTGTTCATCATCGTCACGCGGCACATCGACTTGTCGGTCGGAGCGCTGTTGGCAACAACCTCGGCAGTGATGGCGATGACACAAACCGAGCTGCTGCCGCATATGCTGGGAATGGGTTTGAACAACCCGGCAACTTGGGCGATTACGATAGTGGTTGGGCTGTTTGTGGGCACATTGATTGGTGCATTCCACGGCTGGATGGTCGGCTATCTTACGATACCGGCCTTCATTGTCACTCTCGGTGGGTTTTTAGTCTGGAGAAATGTGGCGTGGTATTTGACCAGTGGTCAAACCATTGGTCCGCTGGACAGCACATTCCTAATGTTCGGCGGTACAAACGGAACAATGGGTGCAACGACAAGCTGGCTATTCGGGCTTTTCGCTACCGCAATCGCTATATGGGCCTTGTGGAGCGGACGACGGGCAAAAGCTGCACACGGTTTCCCTGTCAAACCGATCTGGGCCGAGACCACCATGGCTGGGATAATCGCGATTGCGATCCTCGGATACGTTTTCATCGTCAATAGCTACGCCATTCCAACGCGTCGACTGCAACGTATGTTCGAAGCGCGCGGAGAGACGATGCCCGAAGGGCTTGTTGTAGGGTACGGCATTCCAATTTCGGTGCTGATATTGATTATCGTTGCGGTGACTCTGACGATCGTGGCGCGGAAAACCCGGTTTGGCCGATACATCTTTGCCACCGGCGGCAACCCGGATGCAGCAGAGCTTTCTGGCATCAATACACGGCTGCTGACCGTGAAGATTTTTGCTCTTATGGGTTTCCTGTGCGCCGTTTCAGCTGTCGTCGCCTCGGCGCGTCTGGCAAACCACTCGAACGATATTGGAACGCTGGACGAACTGAGGGTCATCGCAGCCGCAGTTATCGGTGGGACCGCTTTGTCAGGTGGCATCGGCACCATCTACGGTGCGATCCTCGGCGCACTGATCATGCAAGCGCTTCAATCAGGCATGGCCATGGTCGGCGTTGACGCGCCTTTCCAGAACATCGTGGTCGGCAGTGTTCTCGTGCTGGCCGTTTATATCGACATCGTCTACCGCAAGCGACTGGGGGCAAAGTGATGCAAGCTCAGGATACGCAGAAATCCCCCGCCAACTCTGGTCGTGGTTCTGGCGCGCCGCCATTGGTCGAGATGCGTGATATCTCGATTTCTTTCGGTGGAATCAAGGCAGTAGACCATGTGTCGGTCGATCTCTTTCCGGGTGAAGTCGTTGGTTTGCTTGGACATAACGGGGCCGGAAAGTCTACTTTGATTAAGGTTCTGTCCGGCGCCTATCAAATGGATCACGGCCAAATTTTGATTGATGGCAAACCGGTCGAGATCGGCAATCCCCGTGATGCGCGAGCAAACAATATCGAAACCATTTACCAAACGCTTGCGCTGGCCGACAATCTGGACGCAACTTCGAACCTTTTCCTGGGGCGCGAGATGACGACGCCTTTTGGGTTGGTCAACGACGCGGCTATGGAGGCCGAGTGCCGAAAGATCATGGCGCAGCTCAACCCGAACTTTCAGAAGTTCAATGATCCTGTTTCCGCGTTGTCGGGGGGGCAAAGACAATCTGTGGCGATTGCTCGGGCCGTCTATTTCAACGCCCGCATACTGATCATGGATGAGCCCACGGCGGCGTTAGGCCCGCATGAAACGCAGATGGTGGCGGATCTGATACACCAGTTAAAGGCGCAAGGCATCGGAATTTTCCTGATCGATCACGACGTGCATGCGGTTATGGAACTGTGCGATCGCGCCTCGGTCATGAAAAACGGGAAATTGGTTGGCACCGTGGAAATTGCAGACGTCACAGACGACGATCTGTTGTCGATGATCATTCTCGGCAAACAGCCAGCACAAAAAGCAGAGTAGGGGGCAGAAATGCCAAGCGGATTTTTTGAAGGGATCGAGCAGATCCAGTTTGAAGGTGTTGAAAGCAAGAACCCGATGGCCTTTCGGTATTACAATCCGGACGAAATTGTCATGGGTAAGCGTATGGAAGACCATTTACGCTTTGCAGTTGCTTGGTGGCACTCTTTTGCTTGGGAGGGAGGAGACCCCTTTGGAGGAGCGACCCTGGAACGTCCATGGCATCCGCAGGATGATATGGGGCGTGCCCGCCTGAAGGCAGACATCGCTTTTGAAATGTTTGAGATTTTGGGTCAGCCATATTTTTGCTGGCACGACGCTGACATCCGGCCCGAGCAGGGTAACTTTGCCGACAACCTGATAACCCTGGAAGAAATCACCGATTATATTGGTGAAAAGATGCGGGTGTCTGGTACTAAGTTGCTTTGGGGGACGGCCAATATGTTCAGTCACCGCCGGTGGATGGCTGGCGCCAGCACTAACCCTGATCCCGACGTTTTCGCGTTTGCCGCAGCAACTGTAAAGTCATGCTTGGATGCGACCCATAAACTGCGTGGCGAAAACTATGTGCTCTGGGGCGGACGTGAAGGGTACGAGACTCTGCTGAACACGGATATGAAAACCGAGTTGGACCACATGGGCCGGTTTCTGAACATGGTCGTGGAATACAAACACAAGATTGGGTTCAAGGGCGCCATTCTTGTGGAGCCCAAACCTCAGGAGCCCTCTAAGCATCAATACGATTATGACGCGGCAACCTGCATCGGATTTCTTCGGAAATACGGGTTGGAGAACGAAGTAAAGCTGAACCTAGAGCAGGGACACGCGATCCTTGCGGGGCATAGCTTCGAGCATGAAATCGCGGTTGCTTCTTCTGAGGGCATGTTGGGTTCGATAGATATGAACCGCAACGATTACCAATCTGGGTGGGATACGGACCAGTTCCCGAATAACACGCCAGAGGTTGCTTTGGCATACTACTACATTCTGAAAGCTGGTGGATTTACAACCGGGGGCACAAACTTTGACGCCAAAATACGCCGGCAATCGATTGACGCCACCGACTTGTTGGCAGCTCATATCGGCGCCATGGACATATGTGCGCGTGGTTTGAAAGCAGCGGCTGCAATGATTGAAGACGGTGGTTTGGATCGAGCGCTGTCAGAACGGTACTCTGGTTGGAGCGCACCCGGGGCGGCGTCAATGTTGGACTGCAGCCTGGAAGAAATCGCCGCTCGAGTTGTTCATGAAGGGATCAATCCTGAGCCAAAATCAGGACGCCAGGAAATACTAGAGAATTACGTGAACAGGTTTGTGTGACCAAGGAAACTGATACATAGGGACAGGTTTCCAGGCGGGCTATGCTTGCGGCAGACCCCTGAGTGATATCCGGGTGTGCTAGTCTCACTTAGGATTATCGTGGTGAGTCTGGTTCGTTTGCTGACAAACTTCGCTGGTAAGTCTGCCTAATCCTGCCAAAGGGTTACCAAATTGCGCCAAAGCCTTTTGTCCCTTCTGATTTTTCGTGTGGGAATTGAGAAGGTCCGAGGTTGGGTTCCAAAGGCCAGCGATGAAGACGCGCTGTCGATGGCACATGCACCGTGACGCAGGTGTTGAAAATCTCGCTGGTAGCAGGTGCTCAAGTGTGCAGGCCTGCCCAATGATTATCTGTCTGCCTAAACCCGCGGCGCCACTCTGCGTGATTGCATTGCCCTGTGGGACGCGGTCAAGTCTGAATATGGCAAGGCTGATTTGGCTATTCACCTTGGGCAGACCGTGGCGCGGTCCCTTCGTGCCGCTGGTTTTTTTTCCTGCATCTCGAGTATCGAGATGAGCCTGACCCGGCTGACTGTGTTCAAGCCGCTGATGAGGTCGATCAAACTGGATGTCGACCGCCGCGAGGACAGGGTGGTCGCCACCTATTCCTCTGGCGACCCAGATGTTTCCGCCCCGCCCACCGCCGCTCGTCTCGAAGCGGTCTATTTCATGGAATGTTGATGGGTATACCTGCGAACATATCGTTGCAGGTGAAACGATATTGGCTTATTCTACGCGAAGCATGCAACTCGATGATTTTTTTCCATACCGATTGGCTGTCGCGTCCGAAGCGTTCTCAAGAAACCTTACGGACGTCTATGAGCGCGAACTGGGCCTCTCGCGTGAGGAATGGCGATTGCTGTTTCTGCTGGCAAATGTAGAAAGCATGACGTCGCTGGACCTCGCACGGCGGACGACACTTGATAAAGTACAGGTCAGCCGGGCGGCCAAACGCCTTGATGAAAAGGGGCTGATCGTTCGTGAAACCTCAGACGAGGATCGTCGAATCCGGGTTTATCGCTGCACGCCCGAGGGGTTTCACCAGTTTCAGCATCTAGAGCCAAAGGTGCGGGAACGGGCCAACCGTATGCTTGATGCGCTGACCCCCGAGGATCGCGAAGCGCTGGAGCAGGGAATATCGGCGCTTATGATCGTGGCCAAATCCGACTGAAATAAAGGACAGAGGTCAAAATGACCTCTGCCCATACCTGTCACGGCCGATCATGGGCCGAAAGCAGCGTGCCCACGCAGGATCCAAACCCGACACGATGGTCCTTACCGTGCGCGGCACCGCGCAGTGTGAGCTTATCGCCATCTTCCAGAAAGCTGCGCTCGTCTCCGCTGTCCAGGGTCAGAGGCTCTTTGCCGCCCCAGCTAAGCTCCAGCAGGCTGCCGCGATTTTCCTTTTCAGGGCCGGAAATTGTGCCTGATCCCAGCAAATCTCCCACTCGCATCGGGCAGCCGCTGGTCGTGTGATGGGCAAGTTGCTGAGCCGCGGAATAATACAATTCGTTGTAGTTGGTACGCGCGATAATCGTCTCTGCCGTACCATCAGGTGCCAGCCCGACCTCAAGGGCGATATCATAAAGCATCGGGCCGGGTTCCTGCAAATAAGGAAGCAGCTCTTTTTCCCGCTCGGGTGTTGAGGTGCGGAAGGGTTCCAGCGCCGCTTTGGTGACGATCCACGGGCTGATCGTGGTCGCGGTGGCCTTTGCCTGAAACGGGCCAAGCGGCTGATACTCCCATGCCTGAATGTCCCGCGCGGACCAGTCGTTAAGAAGAACATAGCCAAAAATCATGTCATCGGCCTGCTGAACCGATACAGGCCCGTTCGAAGGTTGCCCAACGATTGCGCCCATCTCCAGCTCCAAATCAAACCGCCGGGACGGGGCAAAGATCGGCGCGTCCATATCAGCGCTTTTGAGCTGGCCCCACGGGCGGCGTATGTCCGTGCCACTCACCACGATCGATGACGCACGTCCGTTATAGCCGATCGGAATGTGCAGCCAGTTCGGGGGCAGGGCGTTTTCAGGGCCGCGGAACATGGTGCCGACATTGAACGCATGATTGCGGCCTGCATAGAAATCCGTGTACTCGGCGACGTCGAACGGCATGGCCATCGTGGCGGAGGCCATCGGAACAAGATAGGCGGTCAATTCGTTCTGACGGTCAGATCCTGCGGCCAGTGCTTCGGTCAAAGTAGCGCGGAATTGGCTCCAGACCTGAGCCCCAAGCGCCATGAACCCATTCCATGACCCGCTCGAAAACACTGAGGCCTCGGGCAGATCAAGTTTGCCGTCCATCTCCATCTGCGCAACATCGAGGATCATGTCTCCGATAGCCACGCCACAATGCGGCGCGCCCGCGCCGGTTCTGAAAACACCATAGGGCAGGTTGTTTAGCGGGAAGTCGGTCGCGGCCGAGTTGGCGCTTTCGACCCAAGAGGGCAAGAGTTTCGTCATGGTTACACCTTTAAGCCGCGTCGGGCTGATTTTCGGGGCGGGCGTTGTTGAACGCCGTAAGGGAAAGGGCGCGTTCCTCGATCTCGAGAAGGCGGGGGAAGGGGGACATATCAACGCCCCAGCGATGCGCGTTATAAAGCTGGGCTACGAGGCAGATGTCGGCGAGGTCGGGACAATCCCCGAAACTGAACGTCGTCGCCTTTGGCAGCAGTGCTTGATAGGCGGTAAATCCTTCGGTCATCCAATGGCGGAACCAATCAAGCTGGTCATTCGCCGAAAGCCCCATGTGGGTCTTGAGGTGGGTCAGGACCTTGAGGTTGTTCACTGGGTGAATGTCTAACGCTATGGTCTGTGCAGCGGCCTGAACGCGGGCGCGTTGGAGTGGTTTTGTCGGCAATAGCCGAGGCTCAGGGACGATAGTGTCCAGATACTCGATAATCGCAAGCGACTGGGTCAGAACAGTGCCGTCCTTAAGAACAAGGGTCGGAACACCCTTGCAGGGATTAAGTGCCGCGTAGTTGGGGGCACACTGCTCTCCGGCGACCAGATTGACCGGGCAGGTTTCATAGCTGAGACCTTTGAGATTCAGAGCAATCCGGACCCGGTATGAGGTCGTAGAACGCCAATAGGAGTAAAGTTTCATGACCTCATCCAGCAAGTCTTAGCGCATAGTCAAAACCTGACGGCTTCAGGTCCCGCGCCGGATCAGACACCCGGCGCGGGAAAGTGCATCAGGCGCTTTTGTTGAGTTCTTTGGCGTGCAGCCAATCGGCGTGTTTCGGTGCTTTCTTGGTTTTCGACCAATCTTCGAGCATCAGCCATTTCACCTCGTCCATCCGTGCCAGCATCGCTTCTTCCTCTGGGTCGGGGCAGGCCAGTTCGATCCGGTGGCCTGAGGGATCGAAGAAATAGATTGAATGAAAGATCGAATGGTCGGTGACTCCAAGAACTTCGACGCCGTTGGCCTCGAGGTGTTCTTTGAACTCGATCAGGGTTGCGCGGTCCTTGACCTTGAAGGCGATGTGCTGAACCCAGATCGGAGTATTCGGGTCGCGGCCCATTTCAGGCTTGGTCGGTAGTTCGAAGAACGCCAAGACGTTGCCATCACCGGCATCCAGGAACAGATGCATGTAGGGGTCCGGCTCGTGGGTCGAGGGCACATGGTCCTCGGCAATGGCCAGAATGAAATCCATGTTCAGCATCTTGCCATACCACTCGACGGTTTCCTTGGCATCTTTGCAGCGATAGGCGACGTGGTGAATTTTTTCGATTTTCATCGTGTCTTCCTTTCCGAATGGGTTGGGTTTGGGAGGTTCACATCAGTCCCACAAGCCAGAGCGACAGTGAGGGAATGAGGATGAGCAGGGCCAGCCGCAGGATGTCGGCGATCCAGAAGGGCAGGACGCCCTTGAAGATGGTTGCCAGCGACACGTCCTGAAGAACACCTTTCAGTACGAAGACATTCATGCCGACCGGGGGGGTGATCAGGCTGATCTCGGTCGCGACAACAACGACGATGGCGAACCAGATCAGCGCGTTTTCGGGATCGAGCAACAGTTCGTTGGCGAACTCCAGCTCGAACATCAGCGGATAGAACACTGGCACCGTCAGCAGGATCATCGACAGGCTTTCCAGCACGCAGCCAAGCACCATGTAGACCACGATGATGAACACGATCACCGCCCATACGGGCATTTCGTTGTCGATCACAAAACTGGACAACGCATCGGGCAGCCCGGCGAAGTTTATGAAATTGGTGAACAGCTCGGCCCCGATAATGACGGCAAAGATCATCGCAGTAGCTCGGATGGAATCCATCGTGGCGGCGAAAAACCCACCCCATGTCATGGACCGCAAGGCTACAGCAATCAGCACCGATGCGCCTGCACCCATACCTGCCGCTTCGGTTGGGGTGAAAAACCCGCCGTAGATCCCGGTCATGATGAACAGGAACAGGCCCAGCACACAGAAGACGCCAACCAGGTCGGTCCGGCTCATCGGTTCGGTGTTTTCTTCTTCGGGCGCCAGCGCAGGGTTTACACGCACCGCAACCATGACCGCGCCAAGATACAGGAGCACACCGATGATGCCTGGTATGATGCCAGCAATGAACAGTTTGGCGATGTTGGTCTCGGTCAGCAGTCCATAGATGATCAGGATCACCGAGGGCGGGATTAGGATACCCAGCGTGCCGCCAGCCGCGATGGAGCCGGTTGCAAGGCGGTCATCATAGCCAAACTTGCGCATCGAGGGCATCGCGACCTTGGACATGGTCGCAGCGGTCGCCAGTGAAGACCCGCACACCGCGGAAAAGCCCCCGCAAGAGAAGACGGACGCCATGGCAAGGCCGCCGCGCAGTTTGCCAAATAGCCGGTCAGCACCCGCAAACAGGCCATGTGCGACGCCGGATCCAGCCAGCACGTTGCCCATGAAGATAAAAAGCGGAATGACTGACAGGCTGTAGGACAGTGCGGTATCGAAAGCCACTTGGCCGGTCATCGCCCAAGCCGGTTCCCAGCCGCGCATATAGGCAAAGCCGAAACCACCAACCGCCGCCATGGCAAAGGCAATCGGCACCCGCAACAGGATCAACCCCAAAAGGACGGCAAAACCGATGAGTGATTCAATCATGGCAAAGCCTCCGGAGACGCTTGATCGGAATTGCGCTCTTTCGGCGGTTGCAGGCCGCGCAAAAAGGCGATGAAGGCCGAGACCATGCAGGACACGCCCGCCAGATATCCAAAGGGGGCCAGCGGGATCTCCAGCGCGTTACTGACCGCGCCGTCATGGGCCGCCTTGGCCGCATGGGTAAACAGCCGCCAGGCGAAGGTGGCCAGAAGGGCGGCGGAAAACAGCCCGGCAAAGGCGGAAAGCAGACGTTGGGTATGCTTGCCGAGAACCATGTTCAGCAAGTCGACCTCGATATGCTCGCGCCGCTCTGTTGTCAGCGGCAAAGCCAGAAAAACAAGGGCTGCAAGCAGAATTTCGGTAAGTTCGAACGCGCCAGCCAGCGGCGCATTCAAAAAGTAACGCCCGATCACATCCACACAGGTAATGAGAATGAGGCAGAACAGGATCAGAGCGGCGCCGGCACCAAGCGTCCTGTCAAGCAGCAGCCCGATGTCCAGCCCCTCTTCCGGGGGCTGGTCGGGGAAACGATGGCGAAGCCGCTCCATGGATCAGAAATCCACACCAGCCTGCTTGCGCAGTTCTTCGAGGGCTGCCGCTCCGTCATAGCCATCAGCCGAAATTGCCTCGGACCATGCAACTTCGGCGTCAGCCGCCCGGGACTTGATCGCATCAACCACGGCAGCCGGAGCTTCGTAAACCGTGATCCCAGCCTTTTCAGCAGCTGCGCTGCCTTTTTCGTCGGCTCCGATCCAGGCCTCGCCAACCAGCGTGGCAAAAGCCTCGCCCGAGATCGCTTCGATCGCGGCCTGGTCCTCTGCGGAAATCTCGTTCCACTTGTCTTCGTTCATGACCATGAACCAGGTTGTGTTATAGAGACCGCCGGGCACTTTCATCGTGTATTTGACGTCTTCGGTCAGCTTGAACGCGGCCAAGGCATCATAGGGGAAGGTGACCCCGTCGATCACGCCGCGCGACAGCTTCTCATAGACCTCGCCCGAGGACATAAAGAGCGTTGTTGAGCCCATGCCCGACATCAGATCGGAAATATAGCCACCGGGGACGCGGATCTTCAGACCAGCAAAATCGTCGGCGGTTTCAATTTGACGGACGTTGTTGTGCAACATGCCCGGGCCGTGCACGAACAGACCCAGAAGCTTGGTGCCTTCATGCTCTTTCTGGGCTTCCAGCGGACCGGAATACACGTTCCAGAACGCTTTGGAACCAGCCACGGCGTCATCGCCGATGAACGAAAACTGGCCGATGCGCGACCGGGTGAAACGGTCATCGGTGGTGAAAGAGTGCAGACCATAGGTGATGTCGGCAATACCGTCGGCTGCCATGTCGTAATGCGCGGGCGGCGGGCCCAGCGGTTTGGCCAATACGCGGACCGTCACGCGCCCGTCGGTGACTTCTTCGACCTGCTTGGCCCAGGGTTTGATCGCGCCAGTCACGATCGGGTGGCGCGGTGGTAGCCAGCTGGACAGGGCCAGAGTGGTGTCGGCCATCGCGCTCGATGCGAGCGACAGGGCGATGGAAGTTGCGCCGACGCAGGCGAGGGCGCGGGTTTTCAGGTTCAGTTTCATAGTTTCCTCCCTATGAAGTGTCAGATTTCAGCAGCTTTGATCGCTTCGGTCAGAACCGAGCGTTCGCCGATGTGGTTAGCCAGTATCAGGATCAGGCGGGCGCTTAATGCGTCGCTTTGGTCTTTTTCCAGCCCGTCATGAGCGGCCAGAAGCTCGGCGTAGAAATCATCGACGCCATCAATGTTAGGGGTCAGGATCAAATCAGTCATGAGGCTTACTCCTTGCCGACCGCGCGCCGGATCGAAGCGCGGATCGCATTTTCGTCAAAGCCAGGCCGGCGAGAGGCCACGTGTTGATCAGGGCGGATCAGGTAAACCGCGCTGTCGGCCTCGCCCAGATACCGCTTTTTTAGCGCGCCGGTTTTGTCATCCTTGACCGAAAGGGCCAGGCGCGTGACCTGAACACCGTCTTCCTCGATCATGTCAGGGGCATCGGCGTCGATGGTCAAAAGGATGAATTCGTCGCCGAGTTTGGACAACAGGAAATCGTCGCCCAGCGGCGCATCAGGGCAAACCGATCCGGGGCGCGATTGTGCGGGGCCGTTCAGGGCATCTGCCGAGTTGAGCGGCGACCCGTCATAGGTGCAAGGCACCGACAGGCGACCGGAATTCACCATGGGGCGCGCAAATTCGTACTTTTCGGACAGCGAAAGCACGGCGTCGCGCAGAATGCGGCTCGTTTCGGACTTTGGAGTGATGAAATCCGTCGAACGGGTCGAATTCAGGATGTTTTCATCCGCGCCATGGATGCGTTCAACGTCGTAAGTGTCCAGCAAGCTTTCTGGGGCTTCACCGCGCATCACCATGCCCAATTTCCAGCCGAGATTGTCGACATCCTGCATGCCCGAGTTGGCTCCGCGCGCGCCAAAAGGTGAAACCTGATGCGCTGCGTCTCCAGCAAAGAACACGCGACCGTCGCGGAAACTGTCCATGCGCTTGCACTGGAACGTATAGATTGACGACCAGACCATGTCATATTCAACACCTTCGCCCAGGAACGCGTCGAGACGGCGGCGGATGTTCTCCTCTTTCATCTCTTCGGCCCGGTCGACATCCCAGCCGATCTGGAAATCCACGCGCCAGACGTCGTCGGGTTGCTTGTGCAGCAGGGTGGACGCACCCGACCCGTGGGTCGGTTCGAACCAGAACCAGCGTTCGGTCGGAAAGCTGTCGTTTTTCATCTTGATGTCGGCAATCAGGAAACTGTCCTGGAAAACTTTGCCGGTGAAATCCAGATCCAGCATCGTGCGCAACGGCGACGAGGCCCCATCACACCCGATCAGCCAGTCCGCTTCGAGCGTATAGGGGCCATCCGGTGTCATGATGGAAAGGGTGACGTGATCATCGTGCACTTCGACGGCATCCACGCGGTTCTTGCCGCGGATTTCAATCGGAGCTCCTTGCGCCTGCAACTCCTCAAAGCGGTCGAGCTGGTAACTTTCGTAATAGGGCTGCTGCATGTTGATGAAGGCGGGATATTCATGGCCTTCCTCGGGCAGCAGGTTAAACTCGAAAACTTGGTCGTCTTTGTGAAAGACCTTGCCGAGGTTCCAAACCACCCCTTTGTCAACCATCGGCTTGCCACAGCCATAGCGGCCAGCAACCTCTAGACAGCGTTTAGCAAAACAGATCGCGCGCGATCCCATGCCGACACCTTCGTGGTCGTCCAGCACCAGTGTCGGAATGCCCTGCCGCCCAAGATCAAGCGCGGTGGCCACGCCAATCGGTCCCCCGCCCATTACCACGACGGGATGGCGGACCGGTGACACGGCGTCTTGATCGGTCGATTTCTCATAGGGATAACGCTTGTAGGCAAGCGTGTATCTGTCATCGAACATCGGTTTTTTCCTCTGGCTGCGCGCGTTTCACTTTGATTGGGCGTCCGACCGAATGGCCGGGCCGATAGTTTTAACCCTGCAGGGCCTCCCACATCTCAAGGTCGCGCTGAGCGGTCCAGATGCGTGGGGTGTCGATGCCGCGGGCCTCGTCATAGGCGCGGGCGACATTGAAGGGCAGGCAATGCTCGTAAATCGCATAGTCGGCGAATTTCGGATCGCATTCGGCACGCACGGCGTCCCAGGCCTCTTTCAAAGACCCGCCACGGGCCGCAACCTGTGACGCTGGTCGATAGGTGCTTTCGACGAAATCACGCGTGTTCTCGATGGCGGCATTCACCATGTCCTTGCCGACCAGAGCATCCCCACGACCCGGTGCGATGGCATCGACGTCAAACCATTTGATCTGGTCCAGCGTGTCGCCCCAATCATTGAAATGCCCGTCACCGCAATAGCAGGCCGAGTGGTATTCCACGATATCACCGGTGAACATGACGTTCTGATCGGGCACGTGAATGACGATATCGCCTGCGGTATGTGCGCGGCCAAGATGCATCAGATCGATCCGGCGATTGCCCAGATAAACGGTCATCGTGTCGCTGAAGGTGGTGGTGGGCCAGGTCAGGCCGGGGATGCTCTCATGCCCTTCGAACAGGCGGGGGAAGCGTTGGAATTCGCTGTCCCAGTCTTCTTTGCCCCGTTCCACGACCATCGCGCGGGCCATGTCCGACATCAGGATCTGTTGCGCGCCAAAGGCGCTGGCGCCCAGAACGCGGACCGCGTGATAATGGGTCAGCGCAACATGGGTGATCGGTTTGTCGGTGACGGAGCGCACACATTCGATCACCTTGTTGGCCAGACGCGGCGTAGCCTGCGCCTCGACGATCATCACACTGTCATCGCCGATAATAACGCCTGAATTCGGATCGCCCTCGGCGGTGAAGGCATACAACCCTTCGCCAACCTCGGTGAACGATATTTTCTTTTCCGACATGTCCCCCTGGGACGCGAATGCCTTGGCCATGAGTATCCTCCAAAGACGCGATGCAGCTGGAATTCGGTTCGTTTTTTGCGGATTCGGCTACATCGTTACATTTGCAACAATCTCGTTTCATTTGAAACGAAAGTCAACGATAAACCGACTCTAAATGATGCAGGGGTGCCCATCCCCTTGTTATCAATGACTTGCCTGGCCCCTTTAGATGCTCGCTTGGGTGAGCTTGAGTCGTTGCAACAAGTATTCAGCCGGAGTTTGCGGCACGCCGTTACAGCTTCGATCGGATATTAAGTGCGGCTGGTAAGATGTCTAAACAGTCGGTTCGTAGTTTTCTGGCGTCCAGCGGAATTGAATTTTCTTCCTCATGCATCCTTGAAGATCAGGGGAATCCGACTCCACGTGCCAATGCAGGAAATCATCTCGGTCTTCATTGCGAAGGGAGGGCGCAGAATGCCAATTGGAAAAGTGGATGCCCGCATCCGTACTTGCATCAACGCATCTGCGCTCTGATCATCTTCCAGAACGCGGCGCTGTTTGATTTCGATCTCGAATGTCTTCAGCCGGGAGTACAGCGCCGGATCAACCTCGCTGTACCGCAAAAGCTGTAGCTACTTGCGATCCAGCAACGCCCGCCTAACACAGACTTGCAGTTGAGCCGCAGGCTGCAGTTGCGGGGATGCAATCTGGGCAGCTTCCGCTTTGCCCGTAGCACCATTATCGCTAGTCGCGGCTTACAAGCCCACTTTCAACCCACTCATCAAATTGAGCCAAGACCGCATCGCAAAATGCAGTGTCGTTGATGTGGACATCCAATTCGGTCATCGGCACCCGGCCCGGCAGGATTTTGCGGGCTTCGTCAACCATATCTGAAAGCGCTTTGGGATCATGAGCTTCCTCGCCTTCTTTGTCCCATGCCTCGACGCCTTGAACCGGCAGGAAGAAGTGAACAGGCCCGGTTGCAGCTTCCAGCCGGTTCGCCAGTTCTCGGATCCAGGCACGGCGTTCCTCGCCATTGAAAACCGAGCTTTTGATCAGGCGGTTATGTTCGTGAAAGGGGCGATCTGCATATTGGTCCGGGACTTCTTGCCAGCCGGCAAAGTCCAAAAGGTCAAGTGCGCCCGGGGCGACCATTTGTGGCGTGCCAACGCAACCGGCATTGGTCAGGCGATCTTCTCCGCTAGAGACAACGGAGCCTGCCAGCATATTGCCGAATTCTTGCATGCAGAAATCCATCACGCAGGCAAAGGCGCCCTCGGCAGCCAGTTTCTCGAAGGCCATACCGCCCATACCTGTCGAATGAAATACGGCCACTTCAAAGCCACGCTCTTCGAGTGCAGGTTTCAGGGTTTTCATGTAGCGCAGGCAGGACGACCCAAGACTGGTCATGCCAATCAGGGGTCTGCTGCGATCCGGCGCGATTGCGGCTTTGGTCGCGCCAACCACGGCCCCTGCGGCCTGTGCCAGTGAGGACCGGCAGATCGAATTCATACCATACAGACCGCCGGCCCACAGGATCATCTGAATGTCCGGGGCCAACCGATGCGGCGGGATCAGCGGCGAGAAGCTGACGGTCGAGACGATATACTTCGGCACTCCCATTGGCAGCGCTTGCGCACAATCCAGCGCAAGGTCGGTGCCCATGGTGCCGCCGGTGGCTAGCATCCCATCAAACCGGTTTTCGGCATAAGCTTTTGCTACAACCTTCGCCGCTCCGGCGGACATGACGCGGAACGCCTTGTTTTCATCCCCCAGCGCGATCACATCATCGATGGCCATTCCTTCAGCGGCGGCGACGTCGTGTTTCGAAACATCGGTCGGCGTTTCCGGATTGCCCAGAACAGACACGTCCATCGTCAGCACAGCCGCTCCCTGCGCCCGCACGGCGTCTTCGATGAACCGCATCTCGGGCTCTTTTGTGTCGTATGTCCCAATCAGCAGGATCGTTTTGTTGGTCATTGGTTTTCTCCTGTCTGTACTTTTTTTCCGAGGTAACGCGTCAGCAGACCCCGGGCGGTATCGACGAACCGCATATTGCGTGCCTCTGATCCATCTTCGTCCATCCGGGACGATATCCAGCCGACATATGTCACCGCACGCAGGGCCATGAACAGATCGAGATGCCCGGTATCGAGCGCACGTACCGTGCGGTATCCCTCAAGCAGGGATTTTCGCAGAGCGTCATAGTCCGGTTCGTGCAGGTTTTTCAGCAAAGTCGTCGCGATGTCGAACAGGCGGAATCCGAGCCCGGCATCGTCGAAATCTATCAACCAAACCTTGTCGCCCAGGACCATCACGTTTTCACGCACCAGATCGGCGTGGATCAAGCCAAAATCCAGCTTGTTTTCGATGTGTTGCAGATCACGGTTTGCTGTTTCGCGGAACATGATGAACAGGGCGCGGTCCTCATCCGTGAGCGTGGCGTTTTCCCAAAAACGATCCCACAGCGGGGCATCGCCCAGCAGCCCTGTGCGGTCCCAAGACCAGCGCATGAAGTCAACTGGCCGGACCCAGGCATCGCTGATCTTATGCAGCCGCGCCATCTCACGCCCGAGGACCCGAAAAACCCCTGTTCGGTCTTCGTGATCAATTCCACCGCCTGTCGAACCCAGTGGGCGACCGGGCAACCAGTCCAGCATATCGACCTGAACCCCGTCCAGTAGATGCAGTAAACAACCATCTGTGGCCGGTACTGGCGTGGGTACACCGACGCCCTTTGCGCCAAGCTCGGCAATCCACAGCAACTCGGACCGCAGAGCAGCATCCGAGTGCAAGTCTTTGCGATGCAGACGCAGGGCAAAGCTTTTTGTACCCGCCTGAACCCGGTAGACATGGTTTTCACGGGCGGCGACCAGCGACCACTCAGCATCTTCTATGCCCCAAAGGGTCAGGGCTTGCTCGACAATCCGGGTCATAAGGTCAGCGGGGTTTCGGCCAAAACCTCGTCCAGTGTGTCAAACAACAGATCGGCATTCTCTTTCGAGAACGGCATGGGGGGGCGGATCTTGAGCGTATTCTTGTGACGTCCCAGTTTCGAATGAATTATCCCCCGGTGCCGCATCGTGTTGATTACCCGGTCGGTGAACTCGCTGGCCGGTTCCTTGCTTTGCCGATCCAGCACCATCTCGGCCCCGAAGATCAGGCCCGAGCCGCGCACGTCGCCGATGCAATCGTACTTCTGCTGCAACGCTACCAAGCGCGCGCGGGCATGATCGCCGACCGTTTTGGCATTGGTGACAAGGTTCTTGTCCTCGATCTCTTCCAGCACCGCCATGGCTGCGGCGCAGGAGACCGGGTTGCCGCCGAAGGTATTGAAATACCGATAGCCATTGCGGAAGGTGGTCAGGATTTCGCTGCGCGTCACAACTCCGCCGACCGGATGGCCATTGGCCATCGGTTTGCCCATCGTCATGACATCCGGCACTACACCCATTTTCTGGTGTGCCCACATATGGGTGCCGGTGCGGCCAAAGCCGGATTGCACCTCATCACAGATAAGTAGGCCACCGGCCTTGCGCACCACTTCGGCCACAGGTTTCAGCCAGCCGTCTTGATGGTCGGGGAAGCCTTCGTTCAGGAAATACGGGCAGACCACCAAAGCGGCAAAGCCGATGCCGGACTTTTCATGCTCGGCAATCTGCTCGGCCACGGCATCGGCGAATTTGGTGCCGTCCGGGTCCGGATTGCGATAGCTGTCGGGCGCTTCGACAAAGCGGAAATACTGACCCAGGCCGAAGCCCACGGTCGGCACGTTCGATTTGCTCAACTGGCTGACCAGAGAGGTGTTGCCGTGATAGGTCGCATCCGTGGCGATGATACCGCGCTTGCCGGTCATGCCCTCGGCCATGCGCAGGGCAATGTCGTTGGCCTCGGACCCGGTGCAGGCCAGGATGGCGGTGTCCAGCGACGCATCCATGGTGCCAGTCAGCTTCTCGACATAATCCAGAATACCGTCATGCAAATAACGAGTATGAGTGTTGAGCGTCGACGCCTGACGGCAGATCGCGTCGACCACGCGCGTGTTGCAGTGGCCGACATGCGGGACATTGTTATAGCAATCCAGATATTTGCGCCCGTCCGCATCCCACAGCCAGACACCGTCGCCCTTCACGATATGAAGCGGCTCATCGTAGAAAGTCGAAACATTCGGGCCCAGCAGCTTGGCCCGGCGTTCAACAAGCGCGGCGGATTTCGGGGGAAGCGTCATGCGGTCGCCCTTGGTCAGAGTTTTATCCATGCGGTTTTCAAGTCGAGATATTTCCCGAGCGCGTGCAAAGACTTGTCATGCCCGTTGCCCGACTGGCGCACACCGCCCAGCGGTACGGTCAAGTCAGACCCGCCATAGGTGTTCACATGCACCACGCCTGCGCGGATACCCGCGATCATGCGGTGCGCGCGGCTCAGGTTCGACGTCCACACACCCGAGGACAGACCGTAGACAGAGTCATTGGCCAGCCGGATCGCCTCGTCCTCATCCTTGAAGGGCGTCACGGCGAGGACCGGGCCAAACACCTCGTTCTGGAACAGGTTGTCGGTGGGTTTCACTCTGGTCATTACCGTCGGCGCCATATAATAGCCGCCGGTTTCCTCAAGAATGCGGCCTCCGCCGGTACGGCGCTCGGCGCCCTCTGCCTCGGCCCTGGCGACGAATTCCAGATTAGAGTCCAGTTCGGGCAGTGAATGAACCGCGCCGATTTGCGTGTCCAGATCCAGCGGGTTGCCGACGCGCATCACCTCGGCATGTTTGACCAGCTCGTCAACGAAATCGTCGTGAATATCCTCTTGTACGAGCAGGCGCGATCCGGCGATGCAAATCTGGCCGGCGTTGCGGAAGATGCCGCCCGCTGACACTTTGGCGGCCTCGCTCAGGTCCGGGGCGTCGTTGAAGACGATGTTGGGGGATTTGCCGCCCAGTTCCAGATAGCATCGCTTCATATTCGACCGCGCCGAATATTCCAGCAGCCGCCGGCCTGTCGCGCCCGAGCCGGTGAACACCATGATGTCTACATCCATCGATAACGCCAGCGTTTCACCCACCACCCGGCCCGAACCGGTCACGACGTTCAGCACGCCGTCGGGCATTCCGGCCTCGGCCGCCAGTTCGGCCAGTTTCAACAGCGACAAGGATGCGCTTTCGGCCGGTTTCAGTACCACAGAGTTGCCGGTGGCCAGTGCCGGGGCCAGCTTCCACGCGCCGATCATCAGCGGCATGTTCCAGGGTACAATCGCGCCAACCACACCAACGGGCGCGTGATGGATCAGACCCAGTACGCTGTCCGCAGTGGGGGCGATCTGGCCATAAACCTTGTCGATCGCCTCGGCGTAATAGCGGAACGTACCGGCCGCAGACATCGGTTCGGCTTTCATGGCCATGGTAATCTCGGTGCCATTGTCGCGCACACCCAGAACTGCCAGTTCAAGGGCGTGTTTTTCGATCAGTTCGGCCAGTTTCAGCAGTACTTTCTTGCGCTCAGCCGGGGGGCGGCGCGACCAGCGGCCATCTTCGAATGCTGTTCGTGCGGCGGCAATCGCTGCCTCCATATCCGCCGGTGTACCTTCGGCAATTCGGGTCAGAACAGTGCCATCAATCGGTGATAGAACATCCCGGTGACCGCCTTGCGAGGCATCGACCCAGCGTCCCCCGATGAAGTGCGAACGGGGGGACAGAACCTGAGATCGCAGGGCGTCAATATCGGATTGGTTCATGGCAGGGTTACCCTTGCTGATTGGGGTGATCGGAATCGACCGGTAGCGCGGTCGGCTGGGGTTTCAGCTTGTTGCGGAATTCAAAGTACAGCGTGCGGAAATGAAGCAGCAGGATCAGTACGATCAGCGCTGTCAGGATCGCCGCAATCGGGCGGTCGACGAAATCGAGAGGTGATTTGACCCGCGCCATGGCGCTGCGCAGTTTGACCTCCATGATGCCGCCCAGAACCATGCCCAGGATGATCGGCACAATCGGCAGGTCCAGCCGTTTGAGGATCAGGCCGAACACCCCAAACCCGGCGGCAATGGCGCAATCGGTGATCGAGTTGCGCAGGCTGTAGACGCCAACAAAGGCCAGGATAAGGATCATGATGCCCAGAAACCGGGTCGGGATCTGGATGATCTTCAGCAGCAAGTTGGTCGAGAACAGCAGGAATACCAGAACGATGACGTTCAGCAGGATCAGCGCCATATACAGCGCCATCACAAAGTCCATCTGGTTTTCGAACAGCTGCGGGCCGGGGATGACGTTGTGCACATAGAATACCGAAAGCATCATCGCGGTCAGCGCTTCACCTGGGATACCCAGCGCCAGCAGCGGGATCATGGCAGCGCCAGGAACGGCGTTGTTGGCGGCCTCGGAGGCCACCAGCCCCTCGGGCGAGCCGTCACCGAATTTGTCGGGGTCTTTCGAGGTCTTCTGTGCATAGGTGTAGGACAGGAATTGCGAGGTGAACTCGCCGGTGCCCGGCACCATACCCATGAACACACCGATGCTGGAGGACACGGTGGCAACACGTTTTATACCCAATAGTTCCCTGAGACCGGCGAAAATGCTGCCGCTGACGTGCGCTTCGCCCGGTGCATGGTTCTTTTCCAGTAACAGCAGCAGCGCCTGACTGATTGCAAACAGGCCCAGCACCACAACGATCAGATCGACACCCGAGGCCAGCCAGCTTTGGTCAAATGTAAAGCGGCGGGTGTATTTGACAGGCTCAAGCCCGACGGTGTTCAGGAAAATCCCGAAGGCCGCCAGCATGCCAGCAGCAAAAATCTGTCCACGATGGGCCAGGATCACCAGTATGATCCCCAGAAGGGCGGCCAGGAAAATCTCGCGGCTCCCGAAATGCGGTGCGACCAATGCCAGAATCGGTGACAGGATCATCAGGCAGATGATGGCAAAAACTCCGCCAAAGAAAGATGCGGAATAGGCCAGCGACAATGCGCGATGCCCCTGTCCGCGTTTGGTCATCGGATAGCCGTCATATGTGGTCAACGCGTTTACCGCAGTGCCCGGCGTGTTGATCAGAATGGCCGGAATAGCGCCGCCATACATGGACGAGCCATAGATACCCAGCAACAGCGTCAGACCGACAATGGGTTCAAAGGCGAATGTAGCTGGCAACAGGATGGCGATGGCCACCGCAGCTCCCACACCGGGCAGCGCACCGATGACGACCCCACCGATCGAGCCGATCAGAAGAGCGGCGATCACCTGCCATTGTGTCAGAATAGAAAGACCGGACAGAAGCGTTTCCATAGCGAACCTCAGAGATAAGTCAGCGCAAAGGCGCGCACGGAATCCGGCAGGTATTCATAGACGGCGCCTGCCGGAATTTTGACCTGCAGAAAGGCACGGAAGATGATCGTCACCGCAACACCGAACGCCACCGCAAGGCCAATGGCGCCGGCAGTTCGGAACCCGGTTCGAACCGCAAGGAAAACCGCGAACAGAACGGTCGACGGCAAATATCCCGAAAGCGGGACGACCGCGACATAAACCAGAAAATAAGCGACGTATTCAATAGACCGAAACCAGAACGCGACTTCGGGCCAGCGACCCGGAATACGGTCTGACATGGCCGAACTGAGCCAGTGCAGAAAGGCAAATAGGAACATTGCCCAAAGCGAGACTTTCGGCCAGAAGCCAGGTTGCGCAAACCACTTGGTGCGTTTGACAACCTCGGTCTGTGTATCCAATTGGGTCAGAAGGAAAATGGCAAAAACCAGAAAAGCTAAAGCAAAAACAACATCGCCGGGTCGGCGGTATCGTTTGAACATGTCTTGCAATGTCTTTGCGATCATTTTGGCCTCCTGTTGGATAGAAAAAGGCCCGACACCATCTAAATGTGCCGGGCCAGTTTCGCTTTATTCGCCTAGAATCTCTTCGATTTTGGAGAAGGAGGCTTTGTCCTGTTCGATTTGCGCGTTCGAGGCATCCGGGTCCTGCCAGTAGATCAGCGCTCCGGTTTCTGCGGCAAGTTTCTTGGCCTTGTCAGAGTTTATCGCTTTCTGTGCAGCCGCCGTGATCTTTTCGCGCGCCTCTGCCGGGGTGTCTTTGTGGACAAACAGCCCATTCCACAGCGCCAAAGGCAGTTCGGGGTTAAGCTCGACAACGGTCGGCGTGTCTGGGACCAGCGAAATCCGCTCACCGCCGATGCTGGCCAGAACATTCACCTGATCCAAGCAAGGAAGTACGAGCTGAAGCGTTGTGTTGATCACGTCCACGTCGCCCGAAGCCAAGGTGTTGCAGTCCAACGCGTCAAAGGCGGCTTCGCTGGCGAAATCAAATCCGCTGCTTACCGCAGCCGCGAAGGTCACTTGTGTGGGCGGTAGAACCGTGCCGAAATGACCGAGCGCTACGTCGTTTTCCTTGCCATGTTCCACCAGTTCCTCCCAGGTCGAGAAAGGCGCGTCTTTGCTGGAGGCGATGACGAAGGGATAGGTCAGAAAGATGCCAATCGGTTCGAACGGGTTGGGGTTGAGCTCAGGAATGCCAATTTCCGGGCCTATGACCGGCACACCGATGACGAAAGAACCGATCGTGTAGCCATCCGCCGGAGCAGTTGCGACCTCAACAGCGCCAGGGAAGGGGCCACCACCGCCGCCGGGCTTGTTCACGACTGCGGCGGGTACGCCGTACATGGCTTGGAACTCGTCAGCGATGAGACGCGTCAACACGTCTTCCAGGTCACCCGGGGGCCACGGAACGACAAAAGAGACTGGCTTCTCTGGATAGTCGGCCAGTGCGGCGGTTGCAGAAACAACAAGTGCTGCGGCTGTTAGAACTTTCTTCATTGACACCTCCCGTCAGTGGTTCATTATTTGATCCGCGTTAACAAGAATAATGTTGCTTTGTTAAGCGTGTTCTGTCAAGTATTACCTTAACGGGAGGATGTGAGTCATATGGGTGCTGCCCTGAACGCCTTGAAAATGCTCAACTACTTTTCAAACGCTCGGCCGGAGATCGGGCTAAGTCAGTTTGCGCGGTTGTCCGGATTGAACAAAGCCACCGCACTGCGCCACCTTCGGGCGCTAGAGGAATATGGGCTGATCGAACAGAACCCTATGACCAAGTCCTACGCGGTTGGGCCGGCCGCGCTACGTCTGGCGGGGTTGCGCCAGATCGCCCGTCCCGGCATCGAGAGTGCCCGCCAAAGAATGCAGGTCGCGATGCAGGAAGTTGGCGAAAGCCTGCATCTTTCGCTGCTTGAAAAGGATTCGCTTCAAACCGCGCTGGTGGTCGAAACGAACCGCCACAGCGTACGGGTTAGCCTCGACCCTAGCGAGGTTCTTCCGATCAATGCGACCGCATCAGGTCTTTGTATGCTTAGCTTTGGGCCATCCTTCTTGCTGGAGCGTCTCGGGCAGGAAGAACAAGTGCGATACACGGACACTACGCTGACCGACCCGGCCAAGATCAAAGAGCGGGTCGCGACAATCAGCCAAGTCGGTTGGGCGAACAGCAGTGGAAGCTATGAAAATGGCGTCTATGGTTATGCGGCCCCCATATTCGGAATTGATCAGGTGGCGTTGGGAACCATTGCGATTGCCGTTCCCGAAGGCCGTGCCGGCGACGAACGGCTGCCCGAAATCCTGACCGCCCTGCATGCCCTCTCGACTGACCTGACCGCAAGTTTTGGCGGTCAGCTTCCCGATACATTCCCAACCGAATTCCACCCTTGAGCGGGTGTACACAAACCCCGGAGACCCGAGACATGAAAGACTCGAACTTTCTGAAAGAAAACAACGCGCGTTACTTCTGGCACCCAATGGCGCACCCCGCTGACAGTCAGAAGAACCCGCCGATCATTCTGAACGGTGGTGAAAGTGTAAGCATTATCGATGTCGATGGTCACAAGGCGCTGGACGCGGTCGGGGGGCTTTGGAACGTCAATCTGGGCTATTCCTGCGAACCGGTGAAACAGGCCATCGCCGATCAGCTGAATGCACTGCCCTACTATTCGACCTTTCGCGGTACCAGCAATGACAAGGCGATTGAGCTATCTTATGAACTGGCACAGTTCTTCGAACCCGACGGCCTGACTCGTGCATTCTTTACCTCGGGTGGCTCGGATTCGGTTGAAATAGCTCTGAAACTGGCGCGGCAGTACCACAAGGTGCGCGGCGAGGCCGGGCGAACCAAGTTCATCAGCTTGAAGCAGGGTTATCATGGCACCCATTTCGCCGCGGCCTCGGTCAACGGAAATCAAAAGTTCCGCGCAATCTATGAGCCGATGATGCCAGGTTGCTTTCATGTGCCCGCCCCCTGGACCTATCGCAACCCGTTTGATGAGACTGACCCTGAACGTCTGGCGCGGCTCTGCGTCAAAGCGCTTGAGGCCGAGATCGCATTTCAGGGGGCAAATACCGTTGCCGCCTTTATCATGGAGCCGGTTCTGGGGGCAGGGGGGGTTATCCCACCGCACAAGAGCTTCATGCCCATGGTACGAGAGGTTTGCTCGAAACACGGTATTCTGCTGATCTCGGACGAGATCATCACAGCCTTTGGTCGCACAGGCAGCGAAAGCGGTGCGCGGCATTGGGGTGTGCAGCCCGATATCATGACCACGGCCAAGGCGATCACCAATGGCTATTTCCCCTTTGGAGCGGTGATGATCTCGGGTGCGGTCGCCGAGGTATTCGAAAACGACCAAACCGGCAAGGCGTCGGTGGATCAAGGCTATACCTATTCCGGCCACCCGGTTGGTGCAGCGGCGGCTCTGGCTGCGCTGTCCGAGATCAAGCGCCTGCGCGTTTGGGAAAATGCTGCCGCGCGTGGGGATGAGTTGTTTGCCGGGCTGCGAAAGCTGGCTGAGAAATACGATGTAATCGGAGATGTGCGCGGTGGCGAGGGGTTGATGTGTGCGCTGGAGCTGGTCTCAGACCGTGCGACCAAGGCACCTATAGCCAAGCACCTGCCGCTGCAGGTTCAGAAAGCGGCTTACGAAGACGGTGTGATGGTGCGCGTGTCCGGGAACAACATCATCCTGTCACCGCCCCTTATCATCTCGTCCGAAAATGTAGCCAAGATTGTGTCGTCACTGGATACTGGTCTAGCAACTCTGTGAGCACGCAAATGGCCCTGACCGCAACGGGCAGGGCTGCATCCGATCCTTCAGTGAGCCTGAAGCCAAGTCAAACTTTGACCGCCTGCAACTCTTCGAGCAGGTCCAGCAATTGATCCAGTTTCTCGCGGCCCATCTGTGACTCAATATTGTTTGAAATCGCCAGCGACGTGGCAAGGTTGTCTTCCAGTACCGCGCGCCCCGCATCGGTGATGCGAACCATTGTACGGCGCTTGTCTTCGTTGTCCTGGCGGCGGGTGATCTGGCCCTCAGCTTCCATCGTGCGCAGAATGCGGGTGAGGCTGGGCAGCAGCAGGCAGGCCTCGTGGGCGATAGCGCTTTGTTCAATCTCGCCCAGCTCGTCCAGAACCCTCAGGATGCGCCACTTTTGTTCGGTCAGCTGAATGTCGTGAAGCATATCCCGGATCGGTGCCATGACGGTTTCCCGTGCGCGCAATAGCGCAATCGGAAGGGAACGGGACGTACTTTTTGTGTGGCTTTGCGTGCTCATGCCGCCTTCTAAAGCGCCAGTTTTGAAATTGCAAAGATTAACAAGGCAAGTTCTTGACAGCGTGATTACAAAATAGTAAACATGTTAAGCAATAGGGGAGGGCGCATGCCACATTTTCACGTCGAATATTCCGGGAACCTGGAGGACAAGGTCGACATGGGTGGCCTGTGCGAGTGCATCCGGGCCAAGGCTGCCGAGATTGATACCTTTCCGATGCCGGGTATTCGCGTCCGAGCCGTTCGGGTTGATCATTATGCCATTGCTGACGGCAATCCGGCGCATGGCTTTATCGACATCTCGATCCGCCTGCGCGCAGGTCGGCCAGACGACGTCAAGCAGGATGCCACACAGCGCATATTTGAGGCGGTCAGAGCATATCTTGCCCTCGCCTTCTCGCAATATTCCATCGCGCTCTCGCTTGAGATGCGTGACATCGACCCGAAGCTTTCGCCCAAGACCGGTACAATCCGCAATCACCTTGGCGCGTCCACGCAGGAGACCTGACGCATGAGCGCACTGAACATAAACATCGAAAAACTGGCTGGATTTCTGGCGCGGTTCAAAAAGACGGGCATCAAAAACCGCATCGCGGGTAGAGACGTTGCCGGGTCTGCCGGTGTGTTTCAATCCACATCGCCGGTCGACAAGTCGGTGATCTGCGACGTCGCCCACGGCACGGCGGATGACATCGACACCGCAGCTAAAGCGGCCAATTCGGCCTTTACCGAATGGCGCGACATGCCCGCCACCGAACGCCGCCGCATTTTGTTGAACGTGGCCGATGCGATTGAGGCGCGCGCCGAGGAAATTGCGCTGTGCGAATGCTGGGACACAGGCCAGACCCTGCGTTTCATGTCCAAGGCGGCCCTGCGTGGGGCCGAGAACTTCCGCTTTTTTGCGGATCAGGTGGTGCAGGCGCGGGACGGGCAGCATCTGAAATCGCCGACTCTGATGAATGTCACAACCCGGGTGCCGATTGGCCCGGTTGGCGTGATCACCCCGTGGAACACGCCGTTCATGCTGTCGACCTGGAAAATTGCGCCCGCTCTGGCCGCTGGTTGCACGGTGGTTCACAAACCCGCCGAGGATTCGCCGCTGTCAGCCCGCCTTCTGGTCGAAATCGCCGAAGAAGCCGGTCTGCCCAAAGGTGTGCTGAACACCGTGAACGGCTTTGGCCCGGATGCGGGCAAGGCGCTGACCGAACATCCGCTGATCAAGGCCATCGCGTTTGTCGGCGAAAGCCGCACCGGTAGCATAATCACCAAGCAGGGCGCAGACACCTTGAAGCGGATGCACTTGGAACTGGGCGGCAAAAACCCGGTCATCGTGTTCGATGACGCCGATCTGGATCGGGCGCTGGATGCAGTGATCTTCATGATCTACTCGATCAACGGCGAGCGTTGCACCTCGTCCTCGCGCCTACTGGTGCAGGACAGCATCAAGGATGAATTCGAAGCCAAGCTGATCGAGCGCGTCAACAACATCAAAGTTGGCCACCCGCTGGACCCGGCGACCGAAATCGGCCCGCTGGTGACCGAAGAGCATTACAACAAGGTCACCAGCTATTTCGACATCGCCAGAGAGGACGGCGCGACCATCGCGGCGGGTGGTGTAAAACTGGGTGATGAGGGATACTTCATCCGCCCAACCCTGTTCACCAACGCCACCAACCAGATGCGCATCGCGCGCGAAGAAATCTTTGGCCCTGTCCTGACCTCGATCCTGTTCTCGACCGAGGAAGAAGCGCTGCAGATCGCCAATGACACGCCGTATGGTCTGACCGGTTATGTGTGGACCAACGATCTGACACGGGCACTTCGCTTTACCGACAAGCTTGAAGCCGGAATGATCTGGGTGAACTCAGAGAATGTACGTCACCTGCCCACGCCGTTTGGTGGGGTCAAGGCCTCGGGCATCGGTCGGGATGGCGGCGACTGGTCGTTCGAGTTCTATATGGAACAAAAACACATCGGCTTTGCCACCGGTCAGCACAAGATCATGCAGTTGGGCAAATAATCCCGACGGGCTCAAAAAAACGCGCGAAAAACTCTAACTCCAGGAGGAGACTATGGGAGAAATAGTACTCGCCGCCAAAATGACCCACGTGCCCACGTTGCTCATGTCTGAACAGGAGGGGCCGATCAAAGGAAAGCGCCAGGCAGCAATAGATGGTCACCGGGAAATCGCCCGTCGCGCCAAAAAACTCGGCGCTACAACGGCGATCATTTGCGATACCCACTGGGTGATCAACGCGGGCTTTCACATCAACGCCAATGACAAGTTCGAGGGTTTGTTCACCTCGAACGAATTCCCGCAGTTCATTCAGGACCTGCCTTATTCCTACAAAGGCAACCCCGAGATTGGCGATGCGATTGCCAAAATCGCGTCGGACAAGGGCGCCCATACGCTGGCGCATCACCTCGACAGCCTCGAGCTGGAATACGGCACGCTGGTTCCAATGCGATTCATGAGCCGTGAGCATGATATGAAAGTCGTATCGGTCGCGGCATGGGCCACGGTGCACAGCCACGACGAAAGCCGCATTGTGGGCGAGGCGATCCGCGAAGCGGTCGAGGCCAGCGATGAAAAGGTCCTGCTGGTTGCGTCGGGTTCGCTGTCGCACAAGATTTGGGCGAACAAGGACTACGCCGCAAACAATGGTACATTCACCATCAGTTCGGAGTTCAACCGCCAAGTGGATCTGCACGTTCTGGATATGTGGAAGAGCGGCGACCACGCTACCTTCCTCAAGATGCTGGGTGATTACGCTAACTTTTGCTGCGGCGAAGGTTCGATGCACGACACATCAATGCTGTATGGTGCATTGGGGTGGGATGCGTACGACAAGAAATGCGAGGTTGTGACCGAGTATTTCCCATCCTCCGGCACCGGGCAGACAAACGTGATCTTCCCGGTGACCTGAACGGGCTGACAGGCGCGCAACGCATTTTGGAAAGGAGACGATCATGGGAAAGATTGTACAGGCCGCGAAGATTACGCATGTGCCAAGTATCTGGATGTCCCACACGATGCCGAAATACAAAGGCATCCGCCAACCTGCCATTGATGGCTATGCGCGTCTGCGTCAGGATGCGATCGATCGCAAGGTCGATACCTTCGTCATCTTCGACACCCATTGGATCACCAATCAGGGTTTCCACCTGAACACGAAAGAGCACCACAAGGGCCGTTTCATCAGCCACGAACTGCCGCACATGCTGGCGGATATGGAGTTCGACTATCGCGGTGATCATGAGCTGGGGGAAACCATCCTTGATGTTCTGCGCGAGCGTGGCGAACGGGCCTTGGGCCATTCGCACCCCGATATGGGCATGGAATACGGTACCTTGCTGCCGATGCACTTTATCAACGATGGCGTGAACGCGCGGGTTCTGCCTGTGGCAGTCAACCAGTTTTCGTCGATTGCCGAAAACCGGGTTTGGGGTGAGGCAATTGCCGAAGGCATCCGACGGTCTGACCGGAACGTCTCGATCCTGGCCTCGGGGTCGCTGAGCCATGATTTCACGCCCAACGAACGCTCGGTCGATGGTCTGAATTCGGTGAATGGAGAGTTCAACCGACAGATGGACATGCGGGTGTTGGACCTGTGGGAACAGGGCCGTTTTGAAGAGTTCCTGGAACTCCTGCCCGACTACGCCAAGAAATGCGTCGGCGAATGTGCCATGAACGATACTGCCTTGCTGTTCGGCGCCCTTGGATGGGGCAGTTACAAGGGCAAGATCGACATCTACACCCCGTATTTCGGAAGTTCCGGAACGGGTCAGACCAATATCAGCTTCTCGGTGTAAGGCCGGGGTGACAGGAAAATTCGAATGACTGAACTGCGTCTCAACGATTCTAGCCTGCTTGCCGAAATGGCGCGGGTCGGGTCCAGATGGGTGGATGCCACCGAGGCTGAAAGCGCGATTGACGTAACCAACCCGGCAACGGGTGAGGTGATTGGCCGGGTGCCCAATCTAGGTGCTGCAGAAACGGCCGAGGCGATTGCCGATGCGCAGCGCGCCCAGAAAGACTGGGCCAAACGCACCGCGAAAGAGCGCAGCCAAGTCTTGCGTCGCTGGTACGATCTGATGATGGAAAATCAGGATGATCTGGGTACCATCCTGACCGCCGAACAAGGCAAGCCGCTGGCCGAAGCGAAGGGTGAGATCGCCTATGGTGCCAGTTTTATTGAGTGGTTCGCCGAAGAGGCGCGTCGTGCTTACGGTGATGTCACCCCCGGTCATGCGCCGGACAAGCGGATCATCACTGTCAAACAGCCCATTGGTGTCGTGGCCGCTATCACGCCCTGGAACTTTCCCAACGCCATGATCACCCGCAAGGCCGGACCGGCCTTTGCTGCTGGCTGTTCCATGGTGCTGAAGCCCGCCAGCCAGACGCCATTTTCGGCAATCGCGCTGGCCGTTCTGGCCGAACGTGCGGGGCTGCCTGCTGGTCTGTTCTCGGTAATCACCGGATCGGCGCGTGCGATTGGGAGTGAAATGACCTCAAGCCCGATCGTTCAAAAGTTGACCTTCACAGGGTCGACCGAGATTGGCGCGATGCTTTATGCCCAATGCGCGCCGACCATCAAGAAACTGGGGTTGGAACTGGGCGGCAACGCGCCGTTCATCGTGTTCAACGATGCCGATCTGGATGCCGCCGTCGAAGGGGCCGTGATCGCCAAGTTCCGCAACAATGGGCAGACCTGTGTTTGTGCCAACCGCATCTACGTGCAGGCCGGTGTTTATGATGCCTTTGCCGAAAAACTGGCTGCCAGGGTAGCGACCCTGCCGACCGGCAACGGGTTTGACGAGGGCGTCATTTTTGGCCCGCTGATCGATCAGGCCGCCGTGGACAAGGTGGCCGAACATGTCGGAGACGCAACTTCCAAAGGTGCCAGGATTGCGCTTGGGGGCAAGCCCCACGCGCTTGGCGGCACCTTCTTTGAGCCCACCATCCTGACCGGTGTGACCTCGGACATGGCAGTGGCGACCGAGGAAACCTTTGGCCCTGTCGCGCCCTTGTTCAGGTTCGACAGCGAAAACGAGGTCGTAGCTGCCGCCAATGACACCGAGTTTGGGCTTGCCTCGTATTTTTATTCCCGGGATCTGGCCCGTGTTTGGCGTGTGTCCGAGGGTCTGGAATACGGAATGGTGGGCGTCAACACTGGCCTGATTTCGACTGCCGAAGCCCCGTTTGGTGGCGTCAAGATGTCGGGTCTGGGGCGCGAAGGGTCCCGCTATGGGCTCGATGACTTCATGGAACTCAAATACATCTGCATGGGTGGTATCGATGCCACCGAGGAGGCCTGATGCGCTTTGCAACCTACACCGCCGATGGCGCAACCTACTTTGGCGCAATCACCGATGACGGCGCGATCGCGCTGAATGACGCCTTTCCCGATCACGGCAGCCTGTACCAGGTGATCACCGCCGGAATGTTCGATCAATTGGCCGCGGCTGCCGAGGGCCGGGAGGTGACGCACAAAGACCTCACCTATGAGATGGTCATGCCCGATGCCCGCCGCATCCTTTGCGTTGGGGTGAACTTTCCTGATCGCAATGCGGAATACAAGGATGGCAGCGCGCAGCCGAAATACATGTCGCTGTTCCCGCGCTTTGCCAGCGGATTTACAGGCCATGACCGCCCGCTGATCCGTCCGCCGGAAAACCATTCGCTGGATTACGAGGGCGAAGTGGCCATCGTAATCGGCAAGCCGGGCCGACGGATTTCAGAGGAAGACGCCTATGACCACATCGCGGCCCTGACCCTGTGTAACGAAGGCACGATCCGCGACTGGGTGCGGCACGCCAAGTTCAACGTCACCCAAGGCAAGAACTGGGATAACTCCGGCGCAATCGGCCCATGGCTGGTGCCGTTCACCGATGCGGCGCAACTGGATGACGCCCGCATCCAGACCCATGTGAATGGCGAGCTGCGCCAGGACGATACCCTGAACCGCATGATGTTCCCGATCCGGCGTGAAATCGAATACATCTCGACCTTCATGACCCTGCAGCCGGGCGATATCATCGTCACCGGAACGCCCACCGGGGCAGGGGCGCGATTTGATCCCCCGAAGTACCTTGCTCCAGGCGACGTGGTCGAGGTTTCGGTCGAAGGCATAGGCACGCTGCGCAATACTGTCGAGGACGAACAGGTATGACCCCCGAGGATCATGCAAGCGCCGCCGCTGATCTGCTGCAGGCTGAGCGTACGCGTGAGCAGATCGGCCTGTTGAGCCTGCGCTACCCCGAGATGGGGATAGACGACGCCTATGAGGTGCAAAACGCCATCTATCGCCAGAAATTGGCCGAAGGGCGTAAGGTGATCGGCTGGAAGATCGGCCTGACCTCGAAGGCCATGCAATATGCGCTGAACATCGACATTCCCGACAGTGGCATCCTGTTTGATGACATGGTTTTTGATAACGGTGGAACTGTCCCGGCGGGCCGTTTCATCCAGCCGCGGATTGAGGCTGAGATTGCCTTTGTGATGAAATCCGCAGTTGGCGGCGAAAACGTCACCCGCGACGAGATCATCGCCGCAACGGATTACGTCGCGCCCTCGATCGAAATCCTCGACACCCGTATTCAGCGGATCGATCCCGAGACGGGCAAAGCCCGCACCGTGTTCGACACGATCAGCGACAATGCGGCCAATGCGGGCGTTTTACTGGGTGCAGAACGGCACGCCGTCGATGCCTTTGACCTGCGCTGGGTCGGTGCCTTGGCCTTCCGCAATGGCGAGATCGAGGAAACCGGCCTGGGTGCAGGCGTGCTGAACGACCCGGTCGAAAGCGTAGTCTGGCTGGCCCGCCGTATGGCGCAATACGGCCAAAGCATCGATCCCGGTCAGGTCATCCTGTCCGGCAGCTTTATCCGCCCGGTCGAATGCCCACCCGGCACTGAAATACATGCCGATTTCGGACCGTTTGGCTCTGTCGATGTCATATTCGCCTGAAAGGAACACTGCACATGCCTGTGCCGAAGAACACGTTCAAAGCCGCTCTCAAGGTCGGGCGACCCCAGATCGGTTGTTGGGTTGGGTTGGCCAATGCCTATACGGCCGAGATCGCAGCAACCGCGCAATTCGACTGGCTGCTGGTCGACGGTGAACACGCGCCGAACGATTTGCGCTCGATCCTTGAACAGGTGCGGGTGATCGAAGGATCGGGCAGCACCCCGGTTGCGCGCCTTCCGATTGGCGAGACATGGATGATCAAGCAATATCTGGACGCCGGAGTGCAGAACCTTCTGGTGCCCATGGTCGAAAGTGGCGATCAGGCGTGTGAACTGGTGCGAGCGGTGCAATACCCGCCGCGCGGCATGCGGGGCGTGGGTTCGGCGCTGGCGCGGGCCTCGCGGTTTGCCGCAATCCCGGACTATCTAAAAACGGCGGACGAACAGATTTGCCTACTGGTACAGGTGGAAAACCAAGTTGGCCTGGCGGCGCTGGACGATATTCTGGCGACCGATGTGGATGGGGTGTTCATCGGCCCCTCCGATCTGGCCGCCGACATGGGCCATATCGGCAATGCTGGTCACTCAGATGTAGTTGAGGCCGTGTTGGACGCGCTGACCCGCATCGTGGCTGCGGGCAAGGCGGCGGGTATCCTAACCCTTGATCCGGTGATGCAGCGCAAATGTCTGGACTTGGGGGCCAGCTTTGTGGCCACTAATATTGACGTTACATTATTTGCAACAGCAATGCGCAACGCTGCAAAAGCAGGGCTGGGCCTGTTGCCGGACCAGATCGCCTCGGGCTCGGCCCAAACCGCTGCAGCCGGCAAATACCTGCAGCAACTCTGTAAGCATTGGTCGCACAAGGCCGAGGCCAGTTTTGATGAGAAGAAGGGTAGCGTGATCTTTGCAGATGGAAACAGTGTGACCCTCGAAGCGGACGATACCACCCTGACTCTCACCGCAGTGACCGGTCCTCGAGGCGATTTGGCGCGTTGGAAAGATGTAATCGAAGCTCATCTGGTGCGTTTCGCCTTTCGCGAAGAGATCCGCATCAATTGGTCTGAATAAAAGCACCAAAAAATGTCTGATCCCATCTACGCCATAGGCGACATCCACGGTCAGTTGATCATGTTGGAGGACGCGTTGGCGCGCATAGAAAAAGACGGCGGGCCTGATGCCCAAATCGTCTTTATCGGTGACTACACGGATCGCGGCGCCCACAGTCGCGAGGTTCTGGACCTTCTGATAAATGGGCGATCCGAAGGTAGAAACTGGACATTCCTGCGCGGCAACCACGACCAGATGTGCGCTATGTTTCTTGAGGATTACCCAAGAAACGATGCGCGCCTGTTGGTCGGCTATCATTGGCTGCATCCCCGGATCGGCGGGGTTGAGACGCTGAGATCTTATGGCGTTCAGGTGAAAGACGGGGATCGAACCTATCAGATCCACGCCAAGGCCAAGGCTGCCGTTCCGCAGGCACATATCGGTTTTCTGGCAGGGCTGGTCCCCTACTATCTGCACGATAACCTGTTGTTTGTTCATGCAGGAATACGACCCGGCATTCCTTTAGATCGACAGGATCACGATGACCTGATCTGGATTCGAGAAGAATTTCTAAACTGCCCGGACCCCTACCCGTGGCTGGTCGTTCATGGCCATACCCACGTCGCTAAACCGGAACACCACGGAAACCGTGTGAACATCGACACCGGAGCAGGATATGGCCGATCATTGGCCGCCGTGGTTTTTGAAGGATCAGAGTGTTGGATGTTGCAGGACAAGGGCCGAACTTCCCTGACGCCTCGAGCTTTTTGAAGATCTTTCGGTAATTGTTGACAGCGCGTTACAAAAAAGTCCTGGCGCCGTTGAAACACTCGCTCATGCGCCAGTGGCGATCACAGCTATGCTTTCGGCAAACAGAGGAGAATATGATGCTTCACCGGATCAAAATCTCATGATCGGCAACGTTTCCCCGTACAATCCCTCTCGAGTTTCGTGAGCAACAAACATCCTGATTTCTCGTCAAACAATCCGGACATAGGGGTGCGATAGGCCCAACCTATCTTCTTTGTGGCGAAAACCAGCAGCCGGTTTCCGCTGGATTATGTCGTTTCCTGCAATCAGATATCGCAATCAGTGAGGTTTGAGTTTGGCGAATCCTTCAGTTTGGCGACAAGATTGGAGATACGCCCTATG
>NZ_JBQFZU010000030.1:0-50694 GCF_056542405.1 Ruegeria sp. AD11(2025)
TGTAAGCCAGAAAAGATCAGACATGTTCACCGCTCGTTTTCGAACCGTGAATCACGCCGCTATACGGAAATCAATGGGTCCTGAGCCTAGGCGTGGGTTTCGATTTAATTGACGAGTTTGGCGAAGCAATACTCGAAATGACGATTGCTGATATAATAACCTCTGAGACCTACGCCCTACATCAAGGCGCTATGCAGAGGTTTGTCGGTTCGTTGAAAGCTCAATCTGATGCACTGTCAAACACCATTCCATTTCTGGAATCGAACAAGGCACATGAAGTTCGCCAACATCCATCTGTTTCAGCGTCGCAGGGGTTGTCTATTCTGGTGATGGACCTTGTAGTTAGTCCGGCTGCAAGCACAACACTCAATACAGATGGATGCAGCGTACTGATTGATTTGATCGCCGGAGAACAGTCTATTCGTGAAAAAAACTGGATCGGAGCCGGTGGGGCAGATGGACGAAAAACCAGCGCGTATCTGCGGATTAAAACAGATAGGCTCGACGGTCGAGAAAGATTGGATGGGACGGGTGTTGAGGTTCTTGCAGACGATCGCGTAGTGGTCAGGGTCTTACTTCCGGGGGGCAAGCCTTGCGAAAGTAATCCCGATATAGTCAGGGAGCTTTTCGACCAGATATACCAAAACGACTTCAGTTCATTCGGTTTTGATTAGGTGAAGTTCAACCTAGCTGGGGATTGCCGATAAACCCTATAGACACCCACCCCCAACCCTGTTACACGCTCCCAATCTTGCGGCCTCGGATTCGTTCCGGGGCCTCTGATATTTGTAATCGGGGACCTTCGGGGCCCTTCACCTCGGGCACCTACGGGGGCCTATCACATAGCAGGGAAACCCCCTGCACTTGCTAAACGGAAGACAGAAAGCATGGCACTCAAGTCGTACAAGCCGACGACGCCGGGCCAGCGCGGGCTGGTGCTGATCGACCGTTCGGAGCTTTGGAAAGGACGTCCGGTCAAGTCTCTCACTGAGGGTTTGACCAAATCGGGCGGCCGGAACAACACCGGACGGATCACTTCACGCCGCCGCGGCGGTGGCGCAAAGCGTCTCTACCGGATCGTTGACTTCAAACGGAACAAATTTGATGTCGCGGCAACCGTCGAGCGGATCGAATATGACCCGAACCGGACCGCATTCATCGCACTGGTAAAATACGAAGACGGCGAGCAGGCATATATCCTGGCTCCGCAGCGTCTGGCTGTTGGTGACAAAGTCATCGCGTCGGCAAAAGCTGACATCAAGCCGGGCAACGCAATGCCGTTCTCGGGCATGCCCATTGGTACCATCGTCCACAACATCGAGATGAAGCCTGGTAAAGGCGGTCAGATTGCACGTGCGGCCGGTACTTACGCTCAGTTCGTTGGCCGCGATGGCGGCTACGCTCAGATACGTCTGAGCTCGGGCGAGCTGCGCATGGTCCGTCAGGAATGCATGGCCACCGTTGGTGCCGTGTCCAACCCCGACAACTCGAACCAAAACCTCGGTAAAGCCGGTCGTATGCGCCACAAGGGCGTGCGTCCTTCGGTTCGTGGTGTTGCAATGAACCCGATCGATCACCCGCACGGTGGTGGTGAAGGTCGTACCTCGGGTGGCCGTACGCCGGTTACGCCGTGGGGTAAGGACACCAAGGGTAAGCGTACCCGCAACAAGAACAAAGCGTCCCAGAAGCTGATCATCCGCTCGCGGCACGCCAAGAAGAAGGGACGTTAATCCATGTCTCGCTCTGTTTGGAAGGGTCCTTTCGTCGATGCTTACGTGCTGAAAAAAGCCGAAGCAGCGCGCGAGTCGGGCCGCAACGAAGTCATCAAAATCTGGTCGCGTCGTTCCACCATTCTGCCCCAGTTCGTGGGTCTGACCTTTGGTGTGTACAACGGCCAGAAGCACATTCCCGTCAACGTCTCGGAAGACATGATCGGTCAGAAGTTCGGTGAATACTCGCCGACCCGTACCTATTATGGCCACGCCGCAGACAAAAAAGCGAAGCGGAAGTAAGTCATGGGCAAGGAAAAGAACCCCCGCCGCGTGGCTGAAAACGAAGCAATGGCGAAAACCCGCATGCTTCGCACCAGCCCGCAGAAACTGAACCTGGTTGCGCAAATGATCCGCGGCAAGAAAGTCGAGAAGGCTCTGACCGACCTGACTTTCTCGAACAAGCGTGTCGCGCAGGACGTCAAGAAGTGCCTGCAGTCCGCAATCGCGAATGCCGAAAACAACCACAACCTGGACGTTGACGAGCTGATCGTCGCCGAAGCATGGGTTGGCAAGAACCTGGTCATGAAGCGCGGTCGTCCGCGTGCCCGTGGCCGTTTCGGCAAGATCATGAAGCCGTTCTCGGAGATCACCATCAAGGTGCGTCAAGTTGAGGAGCAAGCCTAATGGGTCATAAAGTAAATCCGATCGGCATGCGCCTGCAGGTCAACCGCACCTGGGACAGCCGCTGGTACGCCGACACCAAGGACTACGGTGATCTTCTGCTGGAAGACCTCAAGATCCGTGAGTTCATCAACAAAGAGTGCAAGCAGGCCGGTGTTGCCCGTGTGATCATCGAACGTCCGCACAAGAAGTGCCGCGTTACGATCCACACAGCACGTCCCGGTGTCATCATCGGCAAGAAAGGTGCAGACATCGAAGTTCTGCGCAAAAAGCTTGCGCGGATGACCGACAGCGAACTGCACCTGAACATCGTCGAAGTGCGCAAGCCCGAGCTTGACGCGCAGCTGGTTGCCGAGTCCATCGCTCAGCAGCTGGAGCGCCGCGTCTCGTTCCGCCGCGCGATGAAGCGGTCGGTTCAGAACGCCATGCGCATGGGCGCCCTGGGTATCCGGGTGAACGTCGCTGGTCGTCTGGGCGGCGCCGAAATCGCACGGACCGAGTGGTACCGCGAAGGCCGCGTGCCTCTGCACACTCTGCGTGCCGACATCGATTACGCACATGCCGAAGCGATGACCCCCTACGGGATCATCGGGATCAAGGTCTGGATCTTCAAAGGTGAGATCATGGAGCACGATCCGCAGGCACGTGACCGTAAAGCACAGGAACTCCAGGACGGCCCTGCACCTCGTGGTGCTGGTGGCGGTCGTCGCTAAGGAGGGAAAGATATGCTTCAACCAAAGCGTACTAAATTCCGCAAGATGCACAAAGGCCGGATCAAGGGCGAAGCCAAGGGCGGCTCTGATCTGAACTTTGGCACCTACGGCCTGAAAGCTCTTGAGCCTGAGCGTGTAACCGCACGCCAGATCGAAGCTGCACGTCGTGCCATGACGCGTCACATGAAGCGTCAGGGTCGTGTCTGGATCCGCATCTTCCCCGACACTCCGGTCACTGCAAAGCCGATCGAAGTTCGTATGGGTAAAGGTAAAGGTTCGGTCGACCGCTGGGCATGCAAGGTCAAGCCTGGCCGCGTGATGTTCGAGATCGACGGCGTCAATGACGACATCGCCCGCGAGGCCCTGCGCCTGGCTGCGATGAAGCTGCCGATCAAGACCCGCGTCGTGGTTCGCGAAGACTGGTAAGCGATTGGGGGTGACCCCGATCGTGACAAAATTGGCCCCCGCCGGGACACCGGCGGGGGCTTTCATTTGGCTCGACCCATTTTTGACTTTGTTGGGCGGGTTGGGAAAACGTCGACCATTGTGCAAAGCCACCATAGACTGACCTCCAAGTAACGGAGGGTACCATGGTTCAGTTGCGCAAAAAGATGGTCATCAAGGAAGTCATAACCACGGATCAATTGGGCCAACCCTGTGACCCGATCAGTCGTGTTGCGATCATGGCAGTCGTTCGGAATCCTCTTGCAGGAGCGTTTTCAGAGGATTTGTCCGAGTTGTTCGAGATCGGTGGTTCTCTGGGCGCGGAACTTGCCGCTGAGGGGGTGGCACAGCTGGACGGTGCGCCGGTTTCTTATGGCAAAGCCGCGATCGTCGGCGTGAACGGCGACCTTGAGCAAGGTGGGGCGCTTATCCATCCAAAGCTTGGTGCTCCTATGCGAGAAGCGGCTGGCGGGGGCGAGGCTGTGATCCCATCGAATGCCAAACTGGGGGCGCCGGGCTGTGCGATTGACTTGCCGCTTGGGCACAAGGACAACCCGTGGTCTTTCGACCATTTCGACACAATGACGCTGAGCATTCCCGATGCACCGAAACCAGATGAGATCGTGCTGTGCCTCGCCTATGCTGACGGTGGTCGACCGATACCGCGATGTGGCAAAGGGCCTATCAAGACGTAAGCCGCCAACATTGGCTGGTCATGTCGAAAGGGCTGGGTTATGCCCGGCCCATGGCACAGATTGAATCACTCTTCGTAACCCGACTTTATCGCGCAGCTTTGTCCGAGTTCGATCCCAAGATCGACGCGGAAGAGTTGGAAAGCTCCTGTCTTGTCATCGCCGAGGATGACGAAGCCGGGCAGGAATGGTGCGAGGAAAACGGCTATCCCGGCTACACCAGCTATGCCTCGCTGACCGATCTGCCCTGGCGCTTTCCGATCTTCGCCGATCTGGTCAAGGTGCTCGACCAGCACGTGGCGGCCTTTGCCAAAGATCTGGAGTTCGATCTGGGTGAGGGTGAATTGAAACTGGAGGACCTATGGATCAACATCCTGCCCGAGGGCGGCATGCATTCCAGCCACCTGCACCCGCACAGCGTGATCTCGGGTACGACGTATGTGGCGATGCCTGAAGGGGCGAGCGCGCTGAAACTGGAAGACCCCCGCTCGGGCCGTATGATGGCGGCCCCAACGCGTATCAAGGGCGGGCGGCGCGATTTGCAGCCCTTTATCTATATGAAGCCTCAGGTCGGCGACGTGCTGCTGTGGGAAAGCTGGCTACGCCACGAGGTGCCGATGAACATGGCCGAGGAAGAGCGGATATCGGTCAGTTTCAACTATCGGTGGGACTGAACGCTCCCACCGAATACTGGCATCTTGAATGCCGGCGAACACCGTTGGCACACCGCCCAGAATGAACGAAAACCCTGTCAGGTGGCAGGTGAAGGCCAAGCAAATTCTGGACGGAACGCTTCATATACCGGTCGTCCGTCATCAGGCTTGGGGTACCCTTTGCTTTCATCGTAAAACGCGTGGTAGGTCGCTGCCGGAAACTGGCTGTCATCATACCCCATCACGTTGGGTACAGCCACGCGTATGCGTTTTTGCTTGTCATCCAGCATCAGCGCGGCCCCACACTCTGAACATGTGCAAAGCTCTAAAGGGCCATCGGGATTGTTGGCGTTGAATGGTTGACGGTTCATCTTATCTTCGGGGTCTGCTGACAGGTCTGAGTAGTTAAAGAACGCAACATGGGTTGTGTGCTGTCCGGTCACGGACTTACAGACATCACAGTGGCATTCATGGTTGTCTATCGGTTCTGCCGTCGCGACTATCTTGACGTGTTCACATCCTCCTGAATAAGGGCTGGTCATTTTCTTACCTCCTCTGTGAGCTTCAGGCTTTTGGGCCTGCTCTATTGGGCGCCGAACGCGGCCCGTTGGCAATACAGACCTTGGCCTGAGTTTGGATGAGGAATACTTCGCGGAAGCTTTGTGATTGGCCACCCGTTCAGCGACCGGGAGCATCTAATTCCCTTGCCATCAAGAAGACGTCAAACTTTCCCTTGCCCCCCACTCCCTAAACCCTTATACGGCGGCATCCTGCAAGTCCCCCGGCTGAGTCGGGGGATTCGCATGTCTATCATTCATCCACCAGGTCAAAGGTGACCCGTGTACGGGGCCTTCTGGTGTTTTGAGCAAAGGAAAAAGGCGATGAACGCCCAAGAACTGCGTGACAAGACCCCGGACCAGCTCCGCGAGGAACTGGCCAACCTGAAGAAAGAAAGCTTTAACCTGCGCTTTCAACAGGCAACCGGTCAGCTGGAAAACACTGCCGGCATCAAGGCGGCCCGCCGCAATGCTGCCCGCGTCAAAACCATTCTGAACGAAAAGGCCGCTGCTGCGGCATCCGAGGAGTAATCAGATGCCCAAGCGTATCCTGTCCGGAATCGTAACCAGCGACGCCAACGAGCAGACCGTGACTGTTTCGGTTGAACGCCGTTTCAAGCACCCGCTGCTGCACAAAACCGTTCGTAAGTCCAAGAAATACCGGGCTCATGACGAAAAGAACGCCTTCAAAGTCGGTGACACCGTACGCATCATCGAATGCGCGCCGAAATCGAAGACGAAACGTTGGGAAGTTCTGGAAGCGTAAGCTTCCAGGATTTTTCCATTTGTCGAAACCCTGGGGGATCTAACGAGACCAGCCCCCACAGGTCGGGAGAAACCACATGATCCAGATGCAGACCAATCTGGATGTCGCTGACAACTCCGGCGCTCGCCGAGTTCAGTGCATCAAGGTCCTGGGTGGTTCCAAGCGTAAATACGCCTCCGTCGGCGACATCATTGTCGTCTCGGTGAAGGAAGCCATCCCACGCGGCCGCGTAAAGAAAGGTGACGTTCGCAAGGCCGTCGTCGTACGCACCGCGAAAGAAGTCCGTCGCGAAGACGGCACTGCGATTCGTTTCGATCGCAATGCCGCCGTCATCCTGAACAACAACAACGAGCCCGTAGGTACCCGTATCTTTGGCCCCGTTGTTCGCGAACTGCGCGGCAAGAACTTCATGAAAATCATCTCGCTGGCTCCGGAGGTGCTGTAATCATGGCTGCTAAACTCCGCAAAGGCGACAAGGTCGTTGTGCTGGCCGGCAAGGACAAGGGCAAAGAGGGAACGATTACCTCGGTTGACCCGAAAGCCGGTAAAGCCGTTGTCGACGGCATCAACATCGCCATCCGCCACACCCGCCAGACCCAGAACAGCCAAGGCGGCCGTTTGCCCCAGGCAAACCCGATCGAGCTGTCGAACCTGGCTCTGCTGGACAAGAACGGCAAAGCAACCCGCGTTGGCTTCCGCATGGAAGGTGACAAGAAGGTGCGTTTCGCCAAGACCACAGGGGACGTGATCGATGCTTGATAACGCAACCTATACCCCGCGTCTGAAAGCTCAGTACGCTGAAACCATCCGCGCCGCTCTGAAAGAAGAGTTCGGCTACAAGAACGACATGCAGCTGCCCAAGCTGGAAAAAATCGTTCTGAACATCGGTTGTGGTGCTGAGGCCGTCAAAGATTCCAAGAAAGCCAAAGCGGCTGTTGAGGATCTGACTGCGATTGCCGGTCAACAGGCCGTTGCAACCAAGGCGAAAAAGTCGATCGCGGGTTTCCGCGTCCGTGAAGACATGCCGCTGGGCGCGAAAGTGACCCTGCGCGGTGACCGGATGTATGAATTCCTGGATCGTCTGATCACCATCGCGATGCCGCGTGTTCGTGACTTCCGCGGTGTTAAGCCGTCTTTCGATGGTCAGGGCAACTTTGCCATGGGCATGAAAGAGCACATCGTGTTTCCGGAAATCGACTTCGACAAGGTCGACGAGGTCTGGGGCATGGACATCGTAATTGCCACCACAGCGAAAACCGACGCTGAAGCAAAGGCACTGTTGAAAGCTTTCAACATGCCGTTCAACGCGTAAGCGCCGGGAGGATTGAGACATGGCTAAAAAAGCAATGATCGAACGCGAGAAGAAGCGCGAACGCCTGGTGGCCAAATATGCCGCAAAGCGTGCCGAGCTGAAAGAAATCGCGAATGACGAGAGCAAGCCGATGGAAGAGCGCTTCAAGGCGCGTCTGAAACTGGCGAAACTGCCGCGCAACAGCTCGGCTACTCGTTTGCACAACCGCTGTCAGCTGACCGGTCGTCCTCACGCTTACTACCGTAAGCTGAAGGTCAGCCGTATCGCGCTGCGCGAGCTGGGTTCTGCTGGTCAGATCCCCGGCATGGTGAAATCGAGCTGGTAAGGGAGACATAGATATGAATGATCCTATCGGCGATATGCTCACCCGTATCCGCAACGCGCAAATGCGCGGCAAGTCCACTGTTTCCACCCCGGCTTCCAAGCTGCGCGGTTGGGTTCTGGACGTGCTGGCGGACGAAGGTTACATCCGTGGCTACGAAGCGACGACTGGTGAAAACGGTCATCCGGCCATCGAAATCAGCCTGAAATATTACGAAGGCACTCCTGTTATTCGCGAACTGAAGCGGGTCTCGAAACCCGGTCGTCGCGTGTACATGGGCGTCAATGACATCCCGCAGGTCCGTCAGGGTCTGGGTGTGTCGATTGTCAGCACTCCGAAAGGTGTGATGTCGGATGCAAACGCTCGCTCCAACAATGTTGGCGGCGAAGTGCTCTGCACCGTCTTCTAAGGAGGTCTGCAATGTCTCGTATTGGTAAAAAACCGGTCGAGCTGCCCAGCGGCGTTTCCGCCTCTGTGTCGGGTCAGACCATCGAAGTCAAAGGTCCGAAAGGCACCCGCAGCTTCACCGCAACCGATGACGTAACTCTGTCGGTCGAAGACAACGTGGTCAAAATTGATCCGCGTGGTACGTCCAAGCGTGCACGTCAGCAGTGGGGCATGAGCCGCACCATGGTTGCCAACCTGGTGACCGGTGTGACCGAAGGCTTCAAGAAAGAGCTGGAAATCCAGGGTGTGGGTTACCGCGCTCAGATGCAGGGCAACACCCTGAAGCTGAACCTGGGCTACAGCCACGATGTTGATTTCACTGCTCCGGAAGGTGTCACCATCACCGCGCCGAAGCAGACCGAGATCGTTGTGGAAGGTATCGACCAGCAGCAGGTGGGCGAAGTCGCGGCCAAAATCCGCGAATGGCGCCGTCCCGAGCCGTACAAAGGCAAGGGCATCCGCTACAAGGGCGAGTTCATCTTCCGCAAGGAAGGCAAGAAGAAGTAAGGACGCAAACCATGGCAAACAGCAAAAGAACCCTGTTTCTGAAGCGCCGCCTGCGCGTTCGGAACAAACTTCGCAAAGTCAACGCCGGCCGTGTACGCCTGTCGGTTCACCGTTCGAACAAGAACATCAGCGTTCAGCTGATAGACGACGTTCGTGGCGTGACCCTGGCCTCGGCCTCGACCCTGGAAAAAGATCTGGGTGTTGTTGGCAAGAACAACGTCGAAGCGGCCACCAAAGTGGGTGCGGCCATCGCCGAGCGTGCCAAGAAGGCAGGCGTCGAAGAGGCCTATTTCGATCGTGGTGGCTTCCTGTTCCACGGCAAGGTGAAGGCTCTGGCCGACGCTGCGCGTGAAGGTGGTCTGAAGATCTAAGACCTGCGGGCGGGTTACGATCCGCCCCGATGATCCGGGGGCCTCGACGCCAGTCGGGGCTCACTTGGATTGAACAAATCGGCGCCGCAAGCGCCTCTAGAGAAAAGGGATGCCAAGATGGCAGAACGTGAAAACCGTCGGGGCCGTGGCCGCGACCGTGAAGAAGCACCGGAATTTGCAGATCGTCTGGTCGCAATCAACCGCGTGTCGAAAACCGTAAAAGGTGGTAAGCGCTTTGGCTTCGCCGCTCTGGTGGTTGTCGGCGATCAGAAAGGCCGCGTGGGCTTTGGCAAAGGTAAAGCGAAAGAAGTACCTGAAGCCATCCGTAAGGCGACTGAGCAAGCCAAGCGTCAGATGATCCGCGTGCAACTGCGCGAAGGTCGGACCCTGCACCACGACATCGAAGGCCGTCACGGCGCCGGTAAAGTGGTTATGCGCACCGCGCCTGAAGGTACCGGTATCATCGCCGGTGGTCCGATGCGTGCCGTGTTCGAAATGCTGGGCGTCAAGGACGTTGTGTCCAAGTCGCTGGGCTCGCAGAACCCGTACAACATGATCCGCGCCACCATCAACGGCCTGCAGAAAGAGCAGAGCCCGCGTTCGGTTGCACAGCGTCGTGGCAAAAAGGTTGCTGACATCCTGCCCAAGCGGGACGAAGCGCCAGCTGCTGCTGAAGCAGAAGCATAAGGAGAGCGAGCAATGGCAAAAACCATCGTCGTCAAGCAGGTCGGTTCCCCGATCCGCCGTCCCGCCGAACAGCGCGCAACCCTGATCGGTCTGGGCCTGAACAAGATGCACAAAACCCGTGAGCTGGAGGATACTCCTTCGGTTCGCGGCATGATCAACAAGATCCCGCATCTGGTAGAGATCGTCGAAGAGCGCGGCTAAGCGCACTTCCATCGAGCAAAGAAACGCCTCCGACCCGTTCGGGGGCGTTTTTTGTTGCCATTTGAACAGGCAGGGGTAACTTCAATCGTGTTTTTTTGAATGGATGATGAGTATGAAACTGTTTCTTGCTGCGATTTGCGTCACTGCAATTGGTGCGACCGCTTACGCCGAATGCCCGGCCAAATCGCCGAATTTTTCGAAAAGCTACTATTCCAATGGCGACCAGAAAGTGAATGCGACCTGGCTGCAAAAGAATCTTTCCGGGCGAAAGGTTGTATATCCCGGGAAAGAATTTGAGACCTACTCTGCCAATGGGTCCTACTCCTACACGGCCAACGGGAAAGCATGGAAGGCGAGTTCCTACAGGTTCTACGACAACGGGGTACGGTGCATCGGCTATGACAAGCCCCGGTTTGATCTGTATGTCGTGAACAACGGCAAACTGGTTCTGGTGAACCAGCAAAAGCAACGTTACGTGGGTGAAATCCGGAAGTAGGTTTTCCAAGGCCGGGCAGTATCAGCTTGTTCGGTCCTGCAGATCCTACCCATGCATTGTTTGCAATGCGGCTAGACCGAAACTTCGGTTGTTAGCGGTATCCGGTGCGCCTATCTGAACGCTGTCCCAAACAGGAACAGAACAGAAATCATCGGGGAATACGCCCCGATCAGTAAAGGAACTCAGATATGGCTTACACAGCAACAACCTCTCATGGCGGCATCAACATCTTCGCACGCCTCGCAGAGTTCGCCGCAAAGGTAAAAGCAGCATACACTCTGCGCGCCGAGTACAACCGGACCTATTCGGAATTGCAGGGTTTGACCGACCGCGAACTGAACGACATCGGCGTGCGTCGTTGCGATATAAAGGATATCGCGCATGATCACGTCTACTGCGCATAAATTTCAAAAGCACAGCACTTACCGAGGGGCGCCGTTTGGCGCCTCTTTTGGTTTCAGGGTCCATCCCGCCACAGGCTGGAAATTTTTGGGCGGCAAGCATTGCGACGGCGCCCCTATTGGGCCACATGCGGATTGGGCGGCCGTTTGAAGCCGGTGGAGTTTTGGAAAGACATATTTATGGCGCGCGAATACCAGATCGGAATGCTGTGGGTCGATGGACCGTTGAGCTTTCTTGAGCAGTTGTGCATCAAATCCTATCTGGATGCCGGGCAACATGTGCGTCTGTATACCTATGGGACCGTGGCAGGTATTCCAGAAGGCGTGGAACAGCGGGATGCACGTGAAGTTTTGCCCGATTCCGAGTTCGTGACACATGGCAGAACCGGAAGCCCTGCGCCGCATTCGGACAAGTTCCGGTATCGCATGCTGGCGCAAGAGAGTGACCTGATCTGGGCGGATACGGACGCCTATTGCCTTAGGCCATTCACAACGGAAAACGGCCACTACTACGGCTATCTCGAAGGCGATGTGGCCATCGGCGTGCTTGCCCTGCCGCAGGACAGCGAAACGCTGGCCAAGCTGATCGAATTCACCAACGACCCGTACCTTATTCCGACCTGGCTGCCGCCTCGTCATCGCATACCGCTGGAAGAGGCGCAGCAGAATGGCGAGCCCGTGAACGTGCCTGAAACGCTTTGGGGTGTCTGGGGGCCGAGTGCATTCACATGGGCGTTGAAGCTAACGGGTGAGATCAGATACGCACTGCCCGAGCATGTGTTCTACCCGCTCAATTACACGCGCCGCCGGGCCCTGGCCCGACCGGGGGCCCAAATAGACCATTTCTTCAAGGACGATACGGTTTCCATCCACCTGTATGGTCGGCGGATGCGGGCGATCATGCGGGACAAGTATGACGGCAAACCCGATCCTGACAGTTTGGTCGGAAGGCTTGTAGAGAAACATGGCATCGATCCGCTTGCAGCGCCAATTATCAAACAGGATGAGGATGAAGCCGAGGCACCGCAGGCCGACTGATCTTGCAGCGAACCACGGGCTTGCCAAGCGGGGGTTAGGGGCCTATACGCCTCCGGTGGGTTTCCGCCCATGAGAATCAAAACCAAGAAATGCCGTGTTTGGCCCATCACGCTTCGGGGGTCACATCCGGCTTAGGAGAAGCGAAATGAAACTGAACGAACTGCGCGACAATCCCGGCGCCAACCCGAAACGCACCCGCGTTGGCCGTGGCCCCGGTTCTGGCAAAGGTAAAATGGGTGGCCGTGGTATCAAAGGCCAGAAATCCCGTTCGGGTGTGGCCATCAATGGCTACGAAGGCGGCCAGATGCCGCTGTACCAGCGTCTGCCCAAGCGTGGCTTCAACAAGCCGAACCGCAAGGAATTCGCAGTTATCAACCTGGGCCTGATCCAGAAATTCGTCGAGGCCGGCAAGCTGGACGCCAAAGACGCGATCACCGAGGACGCTCTGGTTGCGTCGGGTCTGGTGCGTCGCAAGCTGGACGGTATCCGCGTTCTGGCTAAAGGCGAAATCAGCGCCAAAGTGAACCTGGAAGTAACCGGTGCTTCGAAAGCTGCTGTTGAGGCAGTCGAAAAAGCGGGCGGTTCACTGACGGTCACAAAAGCCGCTGCGGCAGAGTAAGCGCTTGTGAGCGGGCGCAGACCCGCTTACATAGACCTCAGAGTTTTCCAAGACGCCGTCCGAGCCGGAAAACGGTTCCGGGCGGCGTTTTCATAAGAGAGACCGATTTATGGTATCAGCAGCAGAACAAATGGCGGCCAACACAAGCTGGGCTGCCCTTGGCAAAGCCACCGATCTGCGCAACCGCATCCTGTTCACGCTGGGTTTGTTGATCGTCTATCGCCTGGGCACATTTATTCCGGTGCCGGGGATCGACGGTCAGGCTCTGCGCGAGTTCATGGAACAGGCGGGGCAGGGCATCGGCGGTATGGTTTCGATGTTTACCGGTGGGGCGCTTGGGCGGATGGGTATCTTTGCCCTCGGCATCATGCCCTATATCTCGGCCTCGATCATCGTACAGCTGCTGACATCCATGGTTCCCGCGCTCGAACAGCTCAAGAAAGAGGGCGAGCAGGGCCGCAAGAAGATCAACCAATACACCCGTTTCGGCACCGTGGCACTGGCCACCGTTCAGGCCTATGGTCTGGCCGTTTCGCTGGAATCGGGCGATCTGGCGACCGATCCGGGCATGTTCTTCCGCCTTTCGACCATGATCACTCTGGTTGGTGGCACCATGTTCCTGATGTGGCTGGGTGAGCAGATCACTGCACGCGGCATCGGCAACGGTATTTCTCTGATCATTTTCGTCGGCATCATTGCCGAGGTTCCGGCCGCTCTGGCGCAGTTCTTTGCCTCGGGCCGTTCGGGTGCGATCAGCCCCGCCGTGATCGTTGGTGTGATCGTGATGGTGATCGCCGTGATTACCTTTGTGGTGTTCATGGAACGGGCGCTGCGCAAGATCCACATCCAGTATCCGCGCCGTCAGGCCGGTATGAAGATCTATGAGGGCGGCTCCAGCCACCTGCCGGTCAAAGTGAACCCGGCGGGCGTTATTCCGGCGATCTTTGCCAGCTCGCTGCTGCTGCTGCCGGTGACGATCTCGACCTTCTCGTCGGGCGCGACCAGCGGGCCGATTATGTCCTGGCTGCTGGCCAATTTTGGCCCCGGACAGCCGCTGTACCTGCTGTTCTTCGCGGCTATGATCGTGTTCTTCGCCTATTTCTACACGTTCAACGTGTCGTTTAAGCCGGACGATGTGGCGGACAACCTGAAAAAGCAGAACGGTTTTGTGCCGGGTATCCGCCCCGGTAAGAAAACCGCCGAGTATCTGGAATACGTGGTCAACCGCGTGCTGGTTCTGGGTTCGGCCTATCTGGCGGCTGTCTGTCTGCTGCCTGAAATCCTTCGGAACCAGTTCGCCATCCCGTTCTATTTCGGCGGCACCTCGGTTCTAATTATCGTCTCTGTGACCATGGACACGATCCAACAGGTTCAGAGCCACCTGCTGGCGCATCAATACGAAGGGCTGATCGAAAAGTCCCAGCTACGCGGCAAGGGTAAGAAACGCGGCAGGAAGGGGCCCGCTCGTCGATGAACATCATTCTTCTTGGGCCCCCGGGGGCCGGTAAAGGGACGCAGGCGCGTCACCTGGTCGAGACACGCGGCATGGTGCAGCTGAGCACCGGTGACATGCTGCGCGAAGCGAAAACCTCGGGAACCGAGATGGGTAAGAAAGTTGCCGCGATCATGGACGCGGGCAAACTTGTCACTGATGAGATCGTGATCGGACTGATCGAAGAGAAGCTGACCACGGAAACTGGCGCTGGCTTCATCTTTGACGGCTTTCCACGGACGCTGGCGCAAGCTGATGCGCTGGCCGCGTTGCTGGCCAAGCTGGGTCAGTCGCTGCACACCGTGATCGAAATGCGTGTTGATGACGAGGCGCTGGTTCAGCGGATCACAGCACGTTCGACCTGCGGCGGCTGCGGTGAGGTCTATAACGACATCACCAAGCCGATCCCGGCCGATGGCAAATGCACCAATTGCGGCAAGGAAAATGACTTCCAGCGTCGTGCGGATGACAACGAAGACAGTCTGCGCACACGACTGATGGAATACTACAAAAAGACCTCACCGCTGATTGGGTATTACTACGCCAAAGGCGATCTGCGCCCGGTCAATGGCCTGGCCGAGATCAAGGAAGTCACCGCCTCGATCGAGGCGATTCTGGGCTGACTTGAGGTTGGGGCTTGACGGCCCCACCAAAACCCCATATCGACCCCCATCCCCTTGGGGAATCAAGACCGCATGCGGGATTCGTCCCAATTGCCCCGACCACCTCGAATAATGCTGAACCCTCTGGCGGCACTGCCACGGTTAGGCGTTGTGAAAAAAGGTTCTGGAGTTACGGAACCGCAACGAAAAGGAAAGTGAAACGTGGCACGTATTGCCGGCGTAAACATCCCGACTGCAAAGCGGGTACCTATCGCCCTCACATATATCACCGGTATCGGAAACACCTCGGCCAAAGCGATCTGCGAAGCCGTAGGCATTGAAGCGCACCGTCGCGTCAACGAACTGTCCGACGCCGAAGTTCTGGCCATCCGCGAACACATCGATGCCAACTACACCGTCGAAGGTGACCTGCGTCGTGAAGTTCAGATGAACGTCAAGCGCCTGATGGATCTGGGCTGCTACCGCGGTCTGCGTCACCGCCGCAACCTGCCGGTTCGCGGTCAGCGTACCCACACCAATGCTCGTACCCGCAAAGGCCCCGCAAAGGCCATCGCTGGTAAGAAGAAATAAGGGAGGGTCTGACTGATGGCACGTGACAAGACTCGCGTTAAGCGCAAAGAGCGTAAGAACATCGCATCGGGCGTTGCCCATGTGAACTCGACCTTCAACAACACCAAGATCCTGATCTCGGACGTACAGGGCAACGCCATTGCATGGTCGTCTGCCGGTACCATGGGCTTTAAGGGATCGCGGAAATCGACCCCCTACGCCGCTCAGATGGCTGCAGAAGACGCAGGCAAGAAGGCGCAGGAACATGGCGTCAAGACGCTGGAAGTCGAAGTTCAGGGCCCCGGTTCGGGTCGTGAATCGGCTCTGCGCGCGTTGGCTGCTGTGGGCTTCAACATCACGTCGATCCGCGACGTGACGCCGATCGCTCACAATGGCTGCCGCCCGCCGAAGCGTCGCCGCGTCTAAGCGATTTTGAATTGAGCTGGGGCCCGCGTTTTCGCACGGCCCCAGCACGTCATTTTGAACCTCGGGCGTCTGCACCTTGTTGGTCATGGGGCGCGGACAGGAATGGAGGGATTACATGATCCACAAGAATTGGGCAGAATTGATCAAGCCGACCCAGCTGGACGGCAAGCCGGGCAACGACCCTGCGCGTCAGGCAACTCTGGTCGCTGAACCGCTGGAACGCGGCTTTGGTCTGACCCTGGGCAACGCGCTGCGCCGCGTCCTGATGAGCTCGCTGCAAGGCGCGGCCATCACCAGCGTCCAGATCGACAACGTCCTGCACGAGTTCTCCTCGGTCGCAGGTGTTCGCGAAGATGTCACCGACATCATCCTGAACCTCAAGCAGGTCGCCCTGCGCATGGAAGTCGAAGGCCCCAAGCGCCTGTCGATCAATGCCAAGGGCCCCGCCGTTGTCACCGCCGGTGACATCAGCGAAAGCGCCGGTATCGAGGTTCTGAACCGCGATCACGTCATCTGCCACCTGGACGATGGCGCCGACCTGTTCATGGAACTGACCGTCAACACCGGTAAGGGATATGTCTCGGCTGAGAAGAACAAGCCGGAAGACGCGCCCATCGGCCTGATCCCGATCGACGCGATCTATTCGCCGGTCAAAAAGGTTGCCTATGACGTTCAGCCGACCCGTGAAGGTCAGGTTCTGGACTATGACAAACTGACCCTGAAGATCGAAACCGATGGTTCGATCACGCCGGAAGACGCGCTGGCCTTTGCCGCACGCATCCTGCAGGATCAGCTGTCGATCTTCGTCAACTTCGACGAGCCGGAATCGGCTGGCCGCCAGGATGAAGACGATGGTCTGGAGTTCAACCCGCTGCTGCTGAAGAAAGTGGACGAGCTGGAACTGTCGGTCCGTTCGGCAAACTGCCTGAAGAACGACAACATCGTCTATATCGGCGACCTGATCCAGAAGACCGAAGCCGAGATGCTGCGCACCCCGAACTTCGGCCGCAAGTCGCTGAACGAGATCAAGGAAGTGCTGTCCGGCATGGGTCTGCACCTCGGCATGGATGTCGAGGATTGGCCGCCCGACAACATCGAAGATCTGGCGAAGAAATTCGAAGACGCGTTCTAAGCGCGTCTTCACAAATGCCTGGGCTGCCGGGGACCGCATGGGCACTTCCGCCCCAAGGAGAGCCGGTGACACGCATCGCCGGCCAGACAAAGCAAAACGCGAAAGAAGGAATTGAAAAATGCGTCACGCACGTGGTTACCGCCGCCTGAACCGTACTCATGAGCACCGCAAGGCGCTGTTTGCGAACATGGCTGGCTCGCTCATCGAGCATGAGCAAATCAAAACGACTCTGCCCAAGGCAAAAGAACTGCGCCCGATCATCGAAAAACTGGTCACTCTGGGCAAGCGCGGCGACCTGCACGCGCGCCGTCAGGCCGCATCGCAGCTGAAAGAAGACAAAGACGTCGCCAAGCTGTTCGAAGTTCTGGGCCCCCGCTACGCCGAGCGTCAGGGCGGTTACGTCCGCATCCTGAAAGCTGGCTTCCGCTATGGTGATATGGCACCGATGGCGATCATCGAATTCGTTGATCGTGACGTCGACGCCAAAGGCGCGGCCGACAAAGCCCGCGTTGCCGCTGAAGAGGCTGCCGACGAAGAATAAGAGAGTTCGGCTTTCTGATTTCGACCCCCGCGTCCCGGACGCGGGGGTTTTTCTTTTGGTGATCTATTTGATCCAACCTTTTTCGCGGTAATACCGAGCGGCCCCGGGGTGCAAGGGCGCTGGCAGGCTGCCTCGGATCATATCCGTCGGTTGCAACCCATTCAGTGCAGGATGTTTGCGCGCCAGTTGAGGCAAGCTTTCAAAAGTGAATTTTACAAACGCATAGATGTCCTCGTCCGACACGGCGGAGCTGCTGAGTAAAGTCGCTTTGTAGCCCAATGTTTCCGTCGGCGTGGTCACACCAGCGTAGGTATTTGCAGGAATCTTTGCTTTGTTGATCGTGTCAGAGTTTGCGATCAGCTTGTTAAACGACCGACCTGAGACATCCAACAACTGTATTGGGCAGGTTTTGGCGGTTTTCTCTATCCAATCCGATGGATAACCGACCATCCTCGCAAGAGCGTCAATTTCGCCCGAGCAAAGTGCAGCGCGCTGTTTGTTCCACTCACCGGGCTTGATTGTCTGATAGGCAGAAACGTCCCATGTTCCCGCTTGAGGGAATTGCCGGACAAGCCGGGTTGCAGATCTGTCAAGACGAACACGTTTACCGTTCAGGTCATCCAATCTGCCAATACCCGATCCTTTGCGTACAATTACGTTAAGGGGTGTGCTGTGGATCGAGAAAAGCGATCGCAGGGATGAATCTGGGCCTTTGGACTCAAATACCCCTGACCCATCTAGTGCGTATTTGGCCCAATCCGACCGCGCAACCACGAGGTCGAATTTACCACGGCGCAGTTTTGGCAGATTCTCCCGTGGGCCATCTGTGGCTTTGGCGTTGCACTTGTAGCCAGCTGTATTTTGGGCAAACGATTTGCACAGCAGGTTGCCGACGGAAAAATAATATCCGCCTTCCCCCCCTGTCCCCATGGTCAGTTTGGTATCCGCAGCCTGCGCAGTATGTGCGGACAGCGCAAGGGCCGCGGTCAGGAACAAAAAAGATGGTCGAAGATGCTTTTGCCCCGCCACAAGTATTCTACTAAGCACAATTGGTCCGTTTCGGTTGGTTAATTCGGGCGAACGTTTTCACTGCCCCCAGCCCAAGTCAATGCGCAAGAGGCAGCATCACGCTTGCAATCTTGTCACATGCCTCGCATATCCGATGGGCAAGTCATCGACGGGAAGATCATGCGGAAAATTCTGTGTTCGCTGCTGTTGGCCTCATTTGTGGTTCCAGCCCAGGCCGAAACAAAGGTGCCCACCTCCCAGGCCGAAATCAGCCTTGGGTTTGCACCGGTGGTCAATGAGGCTGCGCCTGCAGTCGTCAACATCTATGCCAAGATTGTTCGACAGGGTCGTTCAAACCCGTTCTTCTCGGACCCGTTCTTTCAGGATTTCTTTGGTCGTGGGTTCGGAGAGCCCCGCCCGCGGGTTCAGAATTCGTTGGGATCGGGGGTGATCCTGTCGCAGGATGGCTACGTTGTCTCGAATTATCACGTGGTCGGTACAGCCACGGAAATCCGCGTGGTGACAACGGATCGGCGAGAATACTCGGCGCAGGTGGTGTTGGGCGACAAGGAAAGTGATATTGCCATTCTGCGGCTGCAAGAGGCTGACGATTTGCCGTTCTTGCAGTTGCGTGACTCGGATCAGGTTGCGGTGGGGGAGCTGGCGCTGGCCATCGGCAACCCGTTTGGGGTGGGGCAGACTGTGTCGTCAGGCATTATATCGGGGCTGGCACGGACCGGGGCGGCCACGGGCAATGCACGCGGTTACTTCATTCAGACGGATGCGGCGATTAACCCAGGCAATTCGGGCGGCGCGCTGATTGATGTGAATGGGGACCTGATCGGGATTAACACGGCCATCCTGACCCGCTCGGGCGGCTCAAATGGCATTGGTTTTGCGATTCCGGCCAATCTGGTGGCTGAGTTCCTGCGGCAGGCGCAGGAGGGCAACGACAGCTTCATCAGCCCCTGGGCTGGAATGGCAGGCCAGCACATGAGCGCCGATATCGCCGAGTCTCTGGGTCTGGTGATTCCGATGGGCGTCGTGATTTCTGACCTTCACCCCCTTAGCCCGCTGGTAGACGCGGGGCTGCGCGTCGGTGACGTCGTGACCCATGTAGACGGGGATGAGGTAAACTCTCCGGCCGAGATGAAGTTCCGCATGTCGGTGGCGGGTGTCGGTGGCACGTCAGTTGTAACCCGGCTGCGCGGAAAGGAAAGCGCGGATTTTGAGATAGCGCTCGTAAGGGCGCCCGAAACCCCGTCGGCTGACGAAACCACACTGGATGACCAGACGGTCATGCCTGGGCTGACGATCTCGCGCATCAACCCGGCGATCATCTCGCGGCTGGGGCTTGTGCTGTCGCAAACCGGCGTCGTTGTGGTAGACGCCGGCCCCTATGGAGGGCGGTCCGGGCTGCGTGTGGGTGATGTGGTTAACGGCATCAACGGTGCGCAGATAAAACACCCGCAGGACGTAGTCGATGCGCTGACCGATCCGGGGCGCAGGCTGATTTTCGATGTTTCCCGCGGGGGCCGTTCGGTTTCCCTGCGGTTCCGGCTGTAACCTGTGAGTGACCTGTTCGACACCGGGGCGACTGAACCCGCATCGCCCGCGCATCGCCCGCTGGCGGATCGGTTGCGGCCACGGGCGCTGGCTGAGGTGATCGGGCAAAAGCAGGTATTGGGCCCGGATGCGCCTTTGGGGGTCATGCTGGCCTCGGGCAGCCTGTCCAGTCTGGTGTTTTGGGGACCTCCGGGCGTGGGCAAGACGACCATCGCGCGGTTGCTGGCGCAGGAAACCGAGCTGCATTTCGTTCAGATCAGCGCGATTTTCACTGGTGTACCGGACCTCAAGAAAGTTTTCGAAGCCGCAAAAATTCGCCGCCAGAACGGGCAGGGCACTTTGCTGTTCGTGGACGAGATCCACCGTTTCAACAAGGCTCAGCAAGACGGGTTCCTACCGCATATGGAGGACGGGACGATCCTGCTGGTCGGGGCCACGACCGAGAATCCGTCTTTTGAACTGAACGCCGCTGTGCTCAGTCGGGCGCAGGTACTGGTGCTGGAACGGCTCAGCCTGATCGATCTGGAGCGACTGACCCAACGGGCCGAGAAAGAGCTGGACCGCGCACTGCCGCTAACCGGTCCAGCACGCGAAGCGCTGCAAGAGATGGCCGATGGCGACGGTCGGGCGCTGTTGAACCTGATCGAACAGATCGCGGCGTGGAAGGTCGATGCGCCGCTGGACCCGGATGCGCTGTCGACCCGGCTGATGCGCCGCGCGGCGAAATACGACAAATCGGGCGACGAGCATTACAACCTGATTTCGGCGCTGCACAAATCGGTACGTGGGTCTGACCCGGATGCGGCGCTCTATTGGTTCGCGCGGATGCTGACCGGGGGCGAGGACCCTCGGTATCTGGCGCGGCGGATCACCCGGATGGCGGTTGAAGATATCGGGCTGGCCGATCCGCAGGCGCAGGCGATCTGTCTGCAATCCTGGCAGACCTATGAACGGCTGGGTTCGCCCGAGGGCGAGTTGGCTTTGGCGCAAGCGCTGGTCTATCTGGCGCTGGCTCCGAAATCGAACGGGGCCTATGTGGGTTATAAGGCGGCGATGCGGTTAGCCAAGCAATCGGGAAGTGAGCCGCCACCCAAGCACATCCTGAATGCGCCGACCTCGCTGATGAAGGATCAAGGCTATGGCGCGGGCTATGCCTATGACCATGATGCCGAGGACGGGTTTTCGGGTCAGAACTACTTTCCCGATGGCATGGATCGGCCCGAACTGTATCAGCCGGTCGAACGCGGGTTTGAGCGCGAGTTGAAAAAGCGGTTGGATTACTTTGCCAAGCTGCGGGCCCAGCGGAACGGGTAAGGTCGGCTTGACTCTTGCGGTGCAGCAGGCCACAGACGCGCATGTTTTCTAAGGCACTTACAGACAGGCTTAGCGCGCGGGCACGTCGCGCGACGCAGGGGATATCGGCATGAGCGGCGTACAGATGATCACCGTGGCAGAAGGTGACGGCGATCAGCGGATCGACCGGTGGCTGCGCCGTCTGTTTCCGCATGTCAGTCAGGGCCGCATCGAAAAGATGTGCCGCAAGGGTGAGTTGCGGGTTGAAGGCAGCCGGGTGAAAGCTTCGACCCGGCTTGAGGTCGGTCAGGTTGTTCGTGTCCCGCCTTTACCTGACGTCGATCACAAGCCGGCTGAGATCAAACACCGTATTTCGGACGCGGACGCCAAGATGATCCAGTCCTGCGTCATCTATCGCGATGATCACGTTCTGGCGTTGAACAAACCTCAAGGTCTGCCGGTTCAGGGTGGCAGCGGCCAGACGCGCCACGTGGACAGCCTGTCCGAGGCGCTGCGGTTTGGTTATGACGAGAACCCCCGCCTTGTGCATCGGCTGGACAAGGACACGTCTGGCGTGTTGCTGATGGCGCGCACACGCGAGGCGGCCAAGGGGTTGACTGCCGCGTTCCGCCACCGCGACACGCGCAAGATCTATTGGGCGCTGGTGGCCGGGGTGCCAACGCCGTATCTGGGTGAGATTAAGACCGGGCTGGTCAAGGCCGTAGGCCATGGCAAGCATGGTGAGGGCGAAAAGATGATCCCTGTGCATCTAAACGAAATCAATGACACGCCGGGCGCGAAACGGGCGCATACGCTTTATGCCACGCTTTACCGGGTAGCTGGTCGCGCCGCGTGGGTTGCGATGGAGCCGATCACCGGTCGCACCCACCAGCTGCGCGCCCACATGGCCGCGATCGGGCATCCGATCATCGGCGACGGCAAATACGGTGGTTCGGGGCAGGAGAACCTGGGCGATGGCTGGGGCGCGCAACTGGGTGGGATCATCAGCAAGAAACTGCATCTGCATGCCCGGCAAGCGACCTTTCAGCATCCTGTGACGCGCAAGACCATCACTGTCACCGCGCTGCTGCCGGATCACATGAAACACAGCTGGGACACGTTCGGCTGGACCGAGGATCTTGCCGCGGACGACCCGTTCGAGGAACTGCAATGAGCGCACCACTGCGTCTGGTTCTGTTCGACGTGGATGGCACCCTGGTCGACAGCCAGGGCAGTATCGTTGCCGCAATGACCGCCTGTTTCGGTGGCCAGTCTCTGCCGGTGCCGGAGCGCGAGTCGATCCTGTCCATTGTGGGTCTGTCTCTGCCCAACGCGATGGCGCAACTGGCGTCCGAACATCCCGACACCGTGCAGCAACGGCTGGTCGAGGGCTATAAGGAAGCCTATCACGCGCAGCGACTGGAACAGGGGGCGGCAAGCTCTCCGCTGTATCCGGGGGCACGCGAAACCGTCGAAGCACTGCATGCGGTGCCCGAGGTTCTGTTGGGCGTGGCCACCGGGAAATCTCAGCGCGGCTTGGACGCATTGATCGAGGCTCACGGACTAGAGCGCTTTTTTGTTACACGCCAGGTGGCGGATCATCACCCCTCCAAGCCGCACCCGTCGATGATCGACACGGCACGCAGCGAAACTGGGGTGGATGCGGCCAATACGGTCATGATCGGGGACACTCGGTTCGACATGGACATGGCCCGTGCCGCCGGAGTGGCGGGCATTGGCGTGACTTGGGGTTATCATGACCGATCCGCTCTGGAAGGTGCGACCCGCATAATTGAAACCTTTGACCAATTGCCCCGCGCGCTGGACGATATCTGGACCTGACAACATGAGCGACTGGAAACCCAAGCGATTTTGGACCGAGAGCGCGGTGGTCGAAGCCGAGCGTGGCTATACCATCGAGCTGGACGGTCGCCGTGTCAAAACCCCGGCAAAGGCCGCTTTGGTCCTACCGACTCGTGCCATGGCCGACGAGGTCGCCGCGGAATGGGACGCTCAGGAAAAAGTGATCGACCCGTCAGTGATGCCTTTCACCCGCTCGGCAAATGCCGCCATCGACAAGGTCCACCATCAACACGCCGAAGTTGCAGATATGTTGGCCGATTATGGCGATTCGGACCTGCTGTGCTACCGCGCGGTTCACCCGCAGGAGTTGCAGCAGCGTCAGGCCGAACAATGGGACCCGGTGCTGGAGTGGGCGGTCGAAACGCTGTCGGCGCGGCTGTTGCCTGTGGCCGGTGTGCTACACCACCCCCAGTCGGCGGAGGCTCTGACAACGCTCAGGCAGCGTGTGCATGCGCTAAATGACTTTCAACTGGCAGCCTTCCACGATCTGGTCAGCCTGTCGGGCTCTCTCATCCTCGGATTTGCAGCAGCGCAAAACCGGGCTGATGCGGAAGAAATCTGGCAGATTTCAAGGCTGGATGAGTTGTGGCAGATCGAGCAATGGGGCCATGATGACGAAGCCCATACGGTTGCCGAGACCAAGAAAATGGCCTTTTTGCACGCCAAACGGTTCTTTGACCTCTCGATTTGATCCCTCAGGCACATTTTTTTTGAACGTTGGGCAAGTGTTCTCTGAATTGACCCATCGTTTTCCCTGATCCAACCCTTGACGTTTGTTTATGAATGCGCCCAAACTCGTGGCCACTAAAGGGGAGACACCTTTGGGAAACCTTTCTGGTGCCAGAGGTGCCGGACAGAACCGTCCTTTGAACGGGACGGAAAATCAGGAAGAGGTAAAAATGAAAAAATCCGTATTCTTGGGCGTGGCAACCATCGCCGGCCTGGCTGCTGGTGTGGCGGCAGCGGGGACTATCGATGATGTCAAAGCGCGCGGCAAGCTGAACTGCGGCGTGGCGACCGGTGTACCCGGCTTTGCCAGCCCGGATGCCAACGGTGAGTGGCAGGGCTTTGACGTAGCGGTTTGTCGTGCAGTTGCAGCCGCCGTTCTGGACGATCCGTCCGCTGTTGAGTTCATTCCGACCACCGGTAAAACCCGCTTTACCGCGCTGGCGTCGGGCGAGATCGACATGTTGGCCCGTAACACCACCTGGACCTTCAGCCGCGACGTTGACCTGAAGTTCGAATTCGTCGGCATCAACTACTACGACGGCCAAGGCTTCATGGTTCCCAAGGCTCTGGGCGTCAGCTCGGCCAAGGAACTGGACGGCGCCACCGTCTGCATCCAGACCGGTACTACCACCGAGTTGAACCTGGCGGATTTCTTCCGCATCAACAACATGAGCTACGAGCCGGTTCCGATCGAAACCAACGCCGAAGCGCAGCAGCAGTACTTGGCTGGTGCCTGTGACGTCTACACCACTGACGCATCTGGCTTGGCTGCAACCCGCGCCACCTTTGAAAACGCGGGCGATCACGTGATCCTGCCCGAAATCATCTCGAAAGAGCCGCTGGGCCCGCTGGTCCGTCACGGTGATCACGAGTGGGGCGATGTGGTCCGCTGGACCCTGAACGCGCTGATCGCAGCCGAAGAGCTGGGCGTGACCTCGGCCAACATCGACGAGATGGCCGCTGGCACCGACAACCCCGAAGTGAACCGTCTGCTGGGCAGCGAAGGCACTCTGGGTGAGATGCTGGGTCTGGACGCAACCTGGGCACAGCGCGCGATCAAAGTCGGTGGTAACTATGGCGAAGTCTTTGCCAAGAACATCGGTGAGGAAACTCCGATCGGTCTGGCGCGCGGCTTGAACGCACAGTGGACCGACGGCGGCCTGATGTACGCACCGCCTTTCCGCTAAATCCACGGAAAAGGGCGCGGGACATCCCGCGCCCTTTTTCCATCCATAAGAAACACGCCCGGATCGTTCTGAGCAGAGATCAACTCTGCCACTGAAAAACCGGGATGCACGGGGAAATACATAGGTCATGACGACACTCACTGACCCGCCGAAGGAGCACTTCCGGCTGTCCATGCTCCTTTACGATACGCGGTATCGATCTGCGACCATTCAGGTCATTGCATTGATCGGTTTCATGCTTTTGGCAGCCTGGATTATCAACAATACCATTCAGAACCTCGATACGCTGGGCAGAACAGTCGGGTTCGATTTTTTCGCCGAACCGTCGAGCTATGACATCAACCAACGCCTGCTGGAATACGACTCGCGCGATACCCATCTGCGTGCGGCGTTTATAGGCCTGCTGAACACGCTGGTTGTCGCAGTTCTGGGTTGTATCACTGCAACGATCATCGGCGTCATGGTCGGTGTTCTGCGCCTGTCGAACAACTGGCTGATCGCTCGGATCATGACGGTTTATGTCGAAATGTTCCGCAACGTTCCGGTCCTGCTGTGGATCGTGTTCGCCATGGCGATCCTGATCGAAAGCCTGCCATCGCCACGCGCCTTCCGGGGTGAAAATCCAGAAGCCACGATGGATCTGTTCGGCTCGGTTGCCGTGACCAATCGCGGGGTCTATATCCCCGAATTCCTGTTCTCGCGCGGTTTGGGCGACATCCACCTGTTCGGCACGTCGAGCCTGCGGTTTGATGTTTCACTGGACCTGATTGCATTCCTGATCGTATTCGGCGGCAGTATCTTTGCCATGCGCAAGGTCTCGGCCTGGGCCAATGCCACGCAGGAAAAGACTGGTGACCGTCCGACCATCTGGCACATCCAACTTGGTCTGCTGATCGTTCCGTCGGCCATCCTGTTGGGCGCGCTGGGCTTCCACTTGGGCTACCCCGAGTTGAAAGGCTTCAACTTCACCGGTGGCACCCATCTGCGGAACTCGCTGATTGCCCTCTGGCTGGCCCTGTCACTGTACACTGCAGCTTTCATCGCCGAGATCGTTCGCGCTGGTATTCTGGCCATCTCTAAAGGTCAGACCGAGGCCGCATCTGCACTGGGTCTGCGCCCGGGTCGAACCATGCGCCTTGTGATCCTGCCGCAGGCGCTGCGGGTGATCATCCCGCCGATGATCTCGAACTATCTGAACCTGACCAAGAACTCGTCACTGGCGATTGCCGTCGGATATATGGACATCACGGGGACCCTTGGCGGCATCACCATGAACCAGACCGGCCGCGAGCTGGAATGCGTTCTGCTGCTGATGCTGGTCTATCTTACCATCTCACTGAGCATTTCGGCGGTGATGAACTGGTACAACAACCGTGTCAAACTGGTGGAGCGGTAATATGAGTGATGTTTCATTTGTCCGCACGGAAATGTTGCCGGAACAGGCGCCACCTGCCTCAGAGGTAGGCGTACTGGGCTGGATCCGGCACAATCTGTTCTCAAGCTGGCTTAACGCGATCCTGACCGTTATCTCGCTGATCTTCATCTATTATGTGCTTTCCAACATCCTGACTTGGACGTTCGAATCCGTTTGGAACGCCAATTCACTGTCGGAATGCCGTGAGATCATGATGGCGACGTGGGGCGATACGCATGGTCATGCCTGCTGGGGCGTTATCAAGGACCGGTGGCTGCAATTGCTGTACGGTTTCTATCCGCCTTATCCGGCGCATCCGGATGCAACGTGGTCTAACCCACCCGAAACCGGCGGCTGGCCCGCCTATTTCCGGCCGAACCTGACCTTCATCCTGTTGCTTGTCGCGATAGCGCCCGTGCTGTTCACCAACGTACCGCGCAAATTGCTATTTGTGACGGCGGCCTATCCGTTCCTGTTGCCTTGGCTGATGTGGGGCGGCAGCATCTGGGGACCGCTGATGGTCGCGGCCGGGCTGGGCATTGGGTATCTTGCGTACAAGTTTGTTCTCCCAGTCGCTGGTTCACTGACAGCGATCATCGTTGCGGTCGCGCTACCTGTTCTTTGGTGGTTGTTTGCTGCCGGTTCGGTTGCCGACGCGATCAACTCCGTCATTCCGATCGGCATTGCCCCAGTAGAAAGCCGTGACTTTGGTGGCTTTATGCTGGCGATCCTGTTGGGTGTTGTGGCCATTGGTGTCTCGTTGCCCATCGGCATCCTTCTGGCGCTGGGTCGTCAGTCGGATCTGATGATCGTTAAGTATCTGTGCGTGGGCTTTATTGAGTTCATCCGCGGCGTGCCGCTGATCACCCTGCTGTTCGTGGCATCTCTGCTGTTGAACCTGTTCCTGCCGCCGGGCACCAATTTCGATATCATCCTGAGGGTGATGATCATGATGACCCTGTTCTCGGCGGCCTATATGGCCGAGGTGATCCGGGGTGGTCTGGCTGCACTGCCGCGTGGTCAGTACGAAGGGGCCGACAGTCTGGGCCTGAACTACTGGCAGGCGCAGCGGCTGATCATCATGCCGCAGGCTCTGAAAATCTCGATCCCGGGCATCGTGTCGACCTTTATCGGCATTTTCAAGGATACCACACTGGTCTCGATCATCGGTCTGTTCGACGTGATCGGCCTGACCAACGGCATCCGCGCCGATACCGCCTGGAACGGCGTCTACTGGGAACTGTTTGCCTTTATCGGCGTTCTGTTCTTCGTCGTCTGCTTCTCCATGTCCCGTTATTCCATGTACCTGGAGCGCAAGCTTCAGACTGGCCATCGTTAAGGAGTTCAATACATGTCTGAACTTGCAATTGAACGCGAAATCGACCGCTCCAAGATGCAGGTGAGCGACGAGGTCGCCATCGAAATCACCAACATGAACAAGTGGTACGGGTCGTTTCACGTGCTGCGCGACATCAATCTGACCGTCAACCAGGGCGAGCGGATCGTGATCGCGGGCCCATCGGGGTCGGGCAAGTCCACCCTGATCCGCTGCCTGAACGCGCTGGAGGAGCATCAGCAGGGTACGATCATTGTGGATGGGACCGAGCTGTCGAATGACCTGAAAAACATCGACAAGATCCGGTCCGAGGTTGGCATGGTGTTCCAGCACTTCAACCTGTTCCCGCACCTGACCATTCTGGAAAACTGCACGCTGGCCCCGATCTGGGTACGCAAGACGCCCAAGAAAGAGGCCGAAGAGCGCGCGATGCATTTTCTGGAAAAGGTGAAAATCCCTGAGCAGGCCGACAAATATCCCGGTCAGCTATCCGGTGGTCAGCAGCAGCGTGTGGCGATTGCCCGCTCGCTCTGCATGATGCCGCGGATCATGTTGTTCGATGAACCGACATCGGCACTGGACCCCGAGATGATCAAAGAAGTGCTCGACACCATGATCGAGTTGGCCGAGGAAGGCATGACCATGCTGTGTGTGACGCACGAGATGGGTTTTGCCCGTCAGGTCGCCAACCGCGTGATCTTCATGGATGCCGGTCAGATCGTGGAACAGAACGAACCGGAAGAGTTCTTCAACAACCCGCAGAGCGAACGGACCAAGCTGTTCCTCAGCCAGATTCTGGGTCACTGATCTTAGCAAATTCGACGAAAAGGCGGGGTTTGGCCCCGCCTTTTTTTATTCCAGCAACTCGCGCGGAATGACAAAACCCTGCACGGAACCGCTGCGCCAACGGACCCGTGCCCAATCGTCGATGTCAAACTGGATCACGGTCGTGGCGCAGGTCGGGTAGTCGTGAAACCGGGGGTGATCCGGGGCTTGCCGGACGATACGGGCGGCAAAGGCAGCAATGCCGGGGTTGTGGCCCAGCATCAGCACCGTGGGTTCCGTGGCACCTGACAGATCAATCAGGATGTCCTCTGGGTCCGCATGATAGAGCGTGCGGTGGAAGCAAACCTTATCGGCCTGCAGCCCCATTCTGTCCCAGGTCTCGCGCGTACGGGCCGAGGTTGAGCTCAGCACCTCATCCGGCAGCCAACCGTTGTCACGTAACCACCCAGCAATCGCCGGGGCTGATTTGCGTCCGCGCTTGTTCAGGGGGCGCTCATGATCATTCAGCGCCGGGCTGTCCCAACTGGACTTCGCGTGGCGAATCAAGATCAGGGTGCGGGTCATAACGGGTGAAATGCTCTCATGTGGTGGGCGGATTGTTCCGGGTCGCGCCCGGCACCCGCGCTGAGCGGGCAGGACAACCGCGCAAGGCAGCCGCCGGTCATGCAGGTTTCCCCCGCCTCAGTGGAGAGGTGGCCGTGGCAGGCATCGACGTCATAGAAGCTCTGGCTGTTCAACGCTCTCACCGGGCAAGTCTTGGTGCAGGGGGCCGGGCAGGAGGTGCAGGGTGAGATACCGGGGGCTTCGGGGATGGTGAATTCTTCGGCGAAATGCAGTGCGCCGCGGTATGAGATCATCATTCCAACCGTATCATGCACCAGCGCGCCCACCGGGCTGCTGAAGGTACGGCCGGATTTCAGCGCCCAATCGATAAAGGGCGTGTAGGGTGGGCCACCAAACGGGAAGTATGCGACAGCCCCGAGATCGCGCGCCATTTCTCCGACCACGCGCGATGACCAACGGTCGACCGGGTGGTCTCCGGTCCATTCAGGAGAGGCTTTCAGGGTCGGCCAAAATTCCGGTCCCGCGCCCAACAGGATCAGAGTGCCCCCGTCCAGTTGTTTGGTTTCGGTCAGACGCGGATGCAACGCGCCCATGATGATCAGCCCGGCATTCTGAGCGAACCGCTCGACACGGTCATAGGTGTCTGCAGAGGAGGTCAGGGGGTGTCTGGTCATGTCTCCTCCGCCACGATTGTCAGTCTGGCCGGATCAACGAGCCCGCACCGTGCTCGGTGAAAAGCTCCAACAGCACAGCGTTGGGCGCGCGGCCATCCAGAATTACCACCGCGCGAACGCCGCTGTGTAGCGCATCCAACGCGGTTTCGGTTTTGGGGATCATGCCGCCCGCAATGGTGCCGTCCAATGTCATTTCGCGGATCTGGCCAGCTTTCAATTCGGTCACCACGTCTCCGGCAGCGTTTTTGACGCCTGACACGTCGGTCAGCAGCAGCAGCCGGTCAGCCTTGAGTGCAGATGCGATGGCCCCGGCAGCAGTGTCACCATTGATGTTGAAGGTTTCGCCATTCGTACCCGCACCCAGGGGCGCGATCACGGGTATCACGTCATGCGCGAACAGGTCGTGCAGGATTCTCGGGTTCATTTTGGACGGAGAGCCGACAAATCCCAACGCAGGATCGGCCTGATCGCAAACCATGAGGTTGGCATCCTTACCGGACAACCCTACGGCTGTACCGCCCTGACCATTGATCGCCTGTACGATACGCTTGTTCACAAGGCCGGACAGGACCATCTCAACCACTTCAACGGTGGCTTTGTCTGTCACACGCTTGCCGTTCACGAATTCGGACTGGATATCCAACTGGTCGAGCATCGCGTTGATCATAGGACCGCCACCATGCACGATCACCGGGTTCACGCCGACCTGCCTCATCAGCACCACGTCGCGGGCAAAGCTCTCCATTGCCTCATCGCTGCCCATGGCGTGGCCGCCCAGTTTGATGACGACTATCGCGCCGTCATAGCGCTGTAGGTACGGCAAGGCGCTGTTCAAAGTGGCGGCGGTGGCAATCCAGTCCCGGTTCATATCTCGTGTCTTCATATATTGGTCCTCTTCCCCACGTGTTAGGCGTTTTGGCCGCATAAGCCAAGATCGCTGTTGTGAGTGCACTCGGCGCTCCTAGTACGTCCGCACGCCCTGAATCAGGAAACGCGTCGAATGGAGAGAAAAGCTCTTATTTTGACGGGTGCAAGCCGGGGCATGGGTTTCGCGAAGGTGCGACGGTTCCATGCTGAAGACTGGTGGGTTGTTACATGCTCGCGTGCTCCTGTGCCCGAAGATTGTCCGTGGCAAGAAAATAAAACCATGTGCAACTGGAACTGAGCGATCCGGCCGACACGATCAACTCAGTCGGTGTTCTGGCGCGTGGGTTGAAAGATGAGTTGGCCGCAGCCGATGGATAATTCGTAAATGAGACATCCATTGCAGGTTTGCGCGTTCATCCATTTGCAGGTGTTGCCTACGCTACATCCAAAGCGGCACTGGCCGCACTGATGCGGGAAATGGCACGTGACTGAGGTCCACGGGGTGTACGTGTGAACGCCATCGCGCCCGGTGAGGTTGAAACTCAAATCCTGAGCCCTGGTACCGATAAAACGGTGGAGAAACTGCCGTTGGGCCGAATGGGGCAGTCACAAGAAGTTTCAGCCGCGATCTACTTCGAGCCTTCTCAGGAAGGTTCGTGTATTTCCAGTGCGGAAATCGAGGTGAATAGGGCGCATCACGTTTAGACCTTTGGAAGGTTGTGCCGAGACCGGATCGCGGAAATGACCGCACCGAACGGATCGGTGCGGCCAATTGCGTCAACTCAGGGCGCGTTTCATCGCCGGGATATTGCTGACCACCAGTAGGTCGAAAAGCAGCACGGCCAACAATGTAAGACCGACCAGAGGGAAGGCCATCGCGGTGAACAGCCCAATCAGAACGGCCCCTTTCCACAAGGGCAACTCCGCTGGCATCGGTGGCGCGGCCAGACGCCCTGCGCGTTGCGGGCGGCGCTTGATCCACATGACCACCCCCGAGACGCAGACAAAGATCACCGACAGGCAGAACACCAGATTCAGGATAAAGTTCCACATGCCTATCAGGCCCATGTGGAATGGAATGCCAAGGGCCATGGATTTACCCATCAGCGAATAATCCTGATACCGGACGTCAGCCAGGATTTTTCCAGTGTACTGGTCCACATGGATGGTTCGATCATTGACCGGATCGGTCGAGTCACTGCTCATGCTGTCCCGGTTCAGGGTCCAGACCCCGGTTCCGCCACCGGGATATGCCACGCGGAACCGCCCGGTCATATCCAGAGTGGTTCCCAATGCCACAAGCGCGTCGATATTCACCGAAGTGCCCTGCGGAACGCCTTCGATCCCGGCTTCAGAACCCGAGGCGGGCATCGGTGTCTGCTCCAGCGCCCAGGGGACATCGTTCTGGTGGCCGTGGTTCATACTGGCATGGGTTTCGTCCGAGAGGGGCACGTTGTCCCATTTCTCAGCCGGAAAGCTGCTCCAAGGCTGGACGATCATCCCGCCCCAGACGCCCGCCCAGGACAGGCCCGAGATCAGGAAAAACACCAGAAGCAGCGACATCCAAAATCCGGTCACGACGTGCAGGGATTTCCACAGGGCGCGGCCCCGCGCGCGCAGGTTGGGCACTAAGGCCGCAATGGCGTTGTCGCGCGGCCACCACATGTAAAGGCCGGTGAAGACCAGTAGCAGGCTCAGCCCTGCGGCGATCTCAAGAATGCGGTCCCCTGTCGTGCCGATTAGCAGGGTCGAGTGGATGTTGTCCGCCAGATCGTACCACCCTGCGCGGCGATCCCAGACCTGCAGAACCTCTCCGGCATAGGGGTCGACGGCCACAAGACGCTGACCCGCTTCGGTCTTGATACGGAAGACGGTGGCCAGATCAGCGGCCTTCGGACCGATCCATTCAACGACGGTGCCCGGAACCTCTGTCAGAGCGACCTCGGCCTGTTGTGAGGCGGTCAGGGCCGCGCCCTGAACCTCGACCGCGATCTTTTCACCGTCTCGCCCGTCAAACTGCGTAATGAACATCATAATCAAGCCGGTGACGGCCAGAATTAGCAGGAAGGGGATGACGAAAATCCCCGCGTAGAAATGCCACCGCCAGGCGGCGAAATAGAATTTTTGCGCAGCAGTGGTCTGCGCCGGGGTTTCCCCCAGGGTTTGGCTATCCAGTGCCATAGTGTTCTCCGGATTCGAAAATTGCCCCGCGCAGCGCCTGCGCAGGCTTTCATGATTTGAAATGAATCAGGAGAAGACAGGTGGGGCCCTTGCATCATACCGGGAATGGAATCCGGCACTGCGGTGAGTGAAGTCGCGGTGTGGCCAGCGGGGTTGGATCAAGGTGCCAATAGGCAAGATTGCTCCGACCGGGAGCAGATCTACATCCGCAGTCAGGCCCGCAAAAGGGCACATGATGCGCTGGTCACCATTGTCATGGATGGGATCGTCCGGGCCCAGATCGACCCATTGTTCGACTGTCCCTTCGCCGGTACACAGCACCAGCAGCATTCTGCCGTCATCGCCCTTGGTTGGCATCCAACCCTGTGGGATCGTGCCGGTCAGCAACACCGCCAGCGTGGTCAACAAGGCGAAGAGGCGAACCGGCAGGCTCATTCCAGATGCGCGATGATCGAGCGTAGTGTCGGAATGCCATCGCCTTTTTCAGACGAGGTCAGCACGATTTCCGGAAAGGCCGCAGGGTGTTTAGACAGCGCGCCACGCACCTGCTCCAACACCTTTTCGCGATCCTTGGCCTTGACCTTGTCGGCCTTGGTCATCACGCATTGAAAGGTCACGGCGCTGGTATCCAACAGCTTCATGATCTCGGCATCGACCGGTTTCACTCCATGGCGCGAGTCAATCAGGACAAAGGCCCGGCGCAGGGTCTGACGACCACTCAGGTACTGTTTCAACAGCCGTTGCCACTTCTCCACCACCTTCACCGGCGCGTTGGCATAGCCATAACCGGGCAGGTCAACCAGATACAGTTCGGGGCCTTGGGTGAAGAAGTTGATTTCTTGGGTACGGCCCGGCGTATTCGAGGCGCGTGCCAGCCCCTTGGTGCCGGTCAGCGCATTGATCAGGCTGGATTTCCCCACGTTTGAGCGGCCCGCAAAGCAGACCTCCAGCCGGTCGGGCGCGGGCAGGCCGTTCATTGCAACCACACCTTTGACGAATTCGGACTCGCCTGCAAACAGTTTACGACCACGCTCCGACGCGAACTCGTCCGGGTCTTTCGCCAGGGGGAAGGGGAGTGTACTCATAGCGGTTCCACCTTGTCGCCAACGGAGATTTCGCCACCTTTGAGAACCTCGGCATAGACGCCAAAATTCTTGTGTCCCCAGGTTTCCAACGCGTCCAGAGTATCTGCATCGCGCAGGCCTGTTTCCGGGTTTGCCGTTGTTGCCAGACAGCGCGTGATGCGTTCACGGACGCGGAACACCGCCCCGCCGATGCGAACTTCGCGGTCCAGCCATTCGAATTCCTCCCACAGCGGCATTCCATCGAACCAGATGTTACCGCGCCAGCGGTGGATTGAAAGGTCCTGCCCCAGTTTTTGTCCAACTGCGCGGTGAGACGACATGTTGCACAGGCTGATTGAGGGAAAATCGCTGTCGGTCATGCCGCGCCCCGGAACCCGGATGATCCGCGCCGAGGCGGCCCGGTCTGAAGGCATCAGAGGTTTGACCCAGTCCAGAAACGCCTGCTGCTCGCTGTCCGGGGCAAAGGTCAGGTCCGGGCGGTCCGGGTGGGACAACGTCAGGGTTTCACCGTTGGACAGCGTTGAGATTGCCATCAACTGCGGCGCTTTTGCGCCCCGGCTGAAATTGGCGCACGGCACCCATTCCGAGCCGTCCGCCTTGGACGCCTCATGCGCAACCGCCCAAACACGATCCCCGGGCATAGTCTGCCCGGGGATCACAGATACGGTTTCGACGGCTTCACGACCATGGCTTTTGATCGGATGTCGCCAAAGCTGGATCACTTCAGCTGTCATTTGTCATCCGTTTTCGGCGGGCGCTTGAAGCCAGACTTAATGTTGCCGAACACGTCCGGTTTGTAACCCTGGCTGCGCATGATCAGGTACTGCTGAGTGAACGTAATCGTGTTGTTCGCGATCCAGTAAACCACCAGCCCGCTGGCAAAGCTGCCCAGCATAAACATGAACACCCACGGCATCCAGGCAAAGATCATCGCCTGCGTCGGGTCGGTTGGTGCCGGGTTCAGCTTTTGTTGAAGCCACATCGAGATACCCAGCAACAGCGGCAGGATACCGATGAAGATCAGCGCCATGAGGCTGTCGGGCTGCGGACCGGCAAAAGGCAGCAGGCCGAACAGGTTCATGATCGAGGTCGGGTCCGGCGCGCTCAGGTCCTGGAACGGGCCAAACCACGGGGCCTGACGCAGTTCGATGGTGACGAAGATCACCTTGTACAGCGAGAAGAAGATCGGAATCTGCATCAGGATCGGCAGACAGCCCGCAGCCGGGTTCACCTTTTCCTTCTTGTACAGCTCCATCATGCCCTGCTGCATCTTCTGACGGTCGTCACCAGCGGCCTCTTTCAAAGCCTCCATCTGCGGCTGGAGTTCCTTCATCTTCGCCATCGAGACATAGGACTTGAACGCTAGCGGGAACAGGATGGCCTTGATGATCAGGGTCAGGCCGATAATGGACCAGCCCATGTTGCCGATCAGGGCATTGATGTTGTGCAGCAGCCAGAAGATCGGCTTGGTCAGGAAGAAGAACCAGCCCCAGTCGATGCTGTCGATGAACTTCTGGACACCTTCCGCTTGATATTCACGGATGGTTTCCCATTCCTTGGCACCGGCGAACAACTGAGTGGTGACCTCTTCGGTCGCACCGGGGGCAACAGTTACCGTCGGCAGAACCGTTTCGGTCTGATAGATCTTGCGGCGCGCGTCGTATTTCGCGGCGGCCTTGAACGCGGTCCCGGGTTCGGGGATCAGCGTGGTCATCCAATAGTGGTCGGTAAAGCCGATCCAGCCGTCTTCCTTGACCTGATAAACCTCGGCCTGCGCCCGTTCGTTGGGGTCGATGTCGAAATCGCGGACATCGCCGTAGTCGATCTCGGCCAGTGTTCCATCGGCCATGCCAATAACGCCTTCATGCAGGATGAAGAAGTTCTTCAGGTCGGGCAGGTCGCCGTCCTCACCAATGCCGTGGCGGGCCAGAATACCATAGGGGGCCATTCCAACCGCGGCCTGGCTGTTGTTTTCGACGGACTGGTTGACCGTGAACATATAGTCCTCGTCAACCGAGATCGTGCGGCGGAAGGTCAGCCCTTTGCCGTTGTCCCAATTCAGGGTGATCGGTGTGTCGACCCCCAGCGTCTCACCCTGTTCCACAGTCCAAAGAGTGTTCGGGCCCGGTACGTCGGCGCCGGCCACTCCAGCACCCGGAGCCCAGCCATAGAGAGCGTAATAAGCCGAATCCGATCCGACCGGAGACAGAAGCTCGACAATCGGTGCGCCTTCTTTGATCGAGACCTTGTAGTCCTTCAGAAACAACTCGTCGATCCGACCGCCCGACAGCGACAGACTGCCCTTCAGGCGAGGGGTGTCGATCTCGACCCGTTGGGCCTGTTCTTCGGGCAGGGTTTCTTCGGCGGCAGTTGTCGCTTCACCGACGGTGCTGGTGCCCGCAGCGTTGGGCGTTTGAATCTCACTGCCGTCGACAGCGGTAACCTCGGCCTGATCTGGTGCGAGCTCTTGTTCCGGCGGAGGGAACAGCACGAACCAAACAAGGATCACGAGAAAGCTGAGCGCGGTTGCAAGGATGAGATTCTTGTTCTGATCGTCCATCGGGGACAGCCACCTTAAGCAGTGAAACACACCCGGTGGGTTCAACAGAGTGCTGGCCCAAAGGTCAAGCGGAATCGCTTGTTAATTCGTCACGGATCGCGTTTCTGTGGTGGAAATCTTCGATTACGGGCCAGTTCTGCGCCCGATTTTCGGCACTCCGTTGACTTTGTTCTGATGTGCGGCAACCCAGTCCAGCGTCTTTTCAAACGGCATCGGTTTGCCAATCCCGAAGCCCTGAACATGATCGCATCCCAGTTGGGCCATCAGGGCATGTTCGCCCTGAGTTTCAACCCCTTCGGCCAGCGTTTCGACATTCAGGCGCTCGGACATGGTCAGGATGGCGCTTACCAACTGCTGCTGGCTGGCGTCACGATCCGCTTTGGCGACAAAGGACCGGTCGATTTTGATCCGCGAGACATTAAAGCGCTTGATCGATGCAATCGAGGCATGCCCAGTGCCGAAATCATCCAGATCAATGCAACATCCAAGTTTGGACATGCTCGTCACGTTGCGGGTGATCACATCGTCGGGTCGCCGCGAGAACACGGTTTCCAGAATCTCAACCGCTAGGCGGTCGGGCGTCAGGTCATTCTGGTCCAGTTCCCATTTCAGTCGGTCGATCAGGACCGGGTCGCGCAGTTCGTCGGATGAGAAATTCACACCGATCCGGGGCACCACTATCCCGGCACGATCCCAATCGCGCATGGCAGCAAAGGCGTGATGCCGCATCGCCTGTCCAAGTTTCTCCATCAACTCGGCCTGTTCGGCGAAGGGTAGGAACACCTGTGGGCTCAACACCCCTTTTTGAGGATGTTCCCAGCGGGCCAGCGCCTCGAACCCGGTCACGCGCCCCGTGTTGGTCGAAATCTGAGGCTGGTACCAAGGGCGGATTTCACCGTTGTCCAGCGCCGTTTCGAACTCTTTGCGCAGATTGGCACGAATGCGCGAACGACGCTGCGTTTCGCTGGAAAAGGCGCGAATGGTTGACGGTCCGTTTCTTTGCGCTTCGCCCAAAGCGGCCGAGGCGGTGTCGATCCAGTCTTCGTACTGGCCATCAGCGGCGCTGGAAAGCTGGCTGAATCCGATCGAGCAGGACACATACACTCCTGTACCGTTGAGTGTGAAAGGCTCCTCAACAACGGCCTGAATGCGTCCGGCCATCTGAATGCAGGCCTCAAGATCCAGTTGCCGCGAAGGTTGCAGGCCAATTGCGGTCTTGTTCTGGTCCAGGCGGGTCACGATATCCTGCGTGCGTATGACCGAGAGGATGCGGCGGCTAAATTGGTCGGCCAGATGATCGGCCGCGGCGTTGCCGTGCAAATCCAGAAAATCTGAATAGTCGTCCAGCGCAACGAGGATGCAGGCTGAATCTGCCCCCCCGGGCGCGAATGTTTTAAAAATTCTTTCCATTTCTGCGGCAAAGGCGTCAATGGCCATCATGCCGCCGGGCGCGTTGCGCCGCTGGTCGGAGCGGGCGTCAAATGTGGCGGCACCCAGGAAAACCAGCGGCAGGCATAGGGCGGCAACCACCAATGCCCGTTCCCCGCCGATCCAGAAAGCCGCCAGGCTGATCGCTGGGACAAAAGCCAAAGCGGCAGGTCCGCTCAGAATGGAAGTTAGAGCATCGAGAACGCGTTCAACGGAGAAACGTTTCCACATCGGTTTTCTGGGCCCCTACGTTTAGGCATAGCACGTATTGGGCAACCGTAGAAAACCAATCTGAGTCAGACGTTAACGCAACAGTGGAATTTCACCCGAATTTTCGTCTTTTTCGCCGGGGTTTAGCGCGAGCGCCTGGAAATCGAACAGTTTCGGGTCCAGCAAATGCGAGGGCCGCGCGTTGGTCAGGGCCCGAAACATCACCTGACGCCGGCCGGGGCTGTTCTTTTCCCACTGATCCAGAATCTGCTTGACCTGTTGGCGCTGCAGCCCGTCCTGACTTCCGCACAGGTCGCAGGGGATAATGGGGTAGTTCATCGAGGTGGCGAATTTCGCGCAATCGGCCTCGGCCACGTGGGCCAGCGGGCGGAAGACGAATAGGTCGCCTTCTTCGTTCACCAATTTCGGTGGCATCGTCGCCAGACGTCCGCCGTGGAACAGGTTCATGAAGAACGTCTCAAGGATATCGTCCCTGTGATGGCCCAGAACTACGGCGCTGCAGCCTTCCTCGCGCGCGATCCGGTACAGGTTGCCCCGGCGCAGGCGGGAACACAGCGCGCAAAAGGTGCGGCCCTGCGGAACCTTGTCCATCACAACGGAATAGGTGTCCTGATATTCGATGCGGTGGGGTACACCCATGCGTTCCAGAAACTCGGGCAGGACAGTGGCCGGAAATCCGGGCTGACCCTGATCCAGATTGCAGGCCAACAGATCAACCGGTAGCAACCCGCGCCATTTCAGCTCATAAAGGACCGCCAGCAGGGTATAGCTGTCCTTGCCGCCCGACAGGCACACCAGCCAGCGGGGCGGCTTGCCGTCTTTGTCATGGGCGGACGGGTCCACCATCCCGTATTGCTCAATGGCTTCGCGGGTCTGGCGCACGATGCGTTTGCGCAGCTTCTTGAACTCAGTGGTCGAGGGCGCGCCGGCAAAGAGCGGATGGATATCGTCAGCTTCGTCAAACATGCGCAGCCCCTACAGCAGTTGACGCAACCGGGCAAGGGGACCGGTCAGCCGAGGCGGGCCAGTAGCGCGCCTGTGTCCAGCCCGGTCACCGACCCGGGGATGCGCCCGCTGTCGCCCGAAAGACGCGTGCTTATGAACCCATCGGCAACCGCGCCGGGGGCATTGCGCAGAAGTTGTGAGGCCGTGAGCAGCAGCGCCGTGCGTTCGGCAAACCAGCGCGCCTCGGCCTCGGGGGGTAGGTTGGGCCATCGGTCGCGATGTGCCTTCAGGGCTGCGTCATAGGCGCGGTCCGCACCCGTTGCGGCGTCCAGTTCCGTTTGCAACACATCAACGGCCAGCGGCTCGCGGGTAAGAGTGCGCAAGATGTCGAGGCAGATCACATTGCCCGACCCCTCCCAGATGCCGTTCAGGGGGGCCTCACGATAAAGCAGGGGCAGGGGGGTATCCTCGACATAACCCATACCACCCAACACTTCCATTGCTTCGGCCACGACCACGGGGCAAAGCTTGTTGTTCAGGAACTTGGCCAGAGCGACACTGATCCGGGCAAATGCCTTGTCCTCGGGGGCCTGGCCGTCGAACGCCTGTGCTACGCGCATCCCCAGTGTCAGCGCGCCTTCCCAGTCCAGCACCAGATCCGCCAGAACCGCACGCATCAGCGGCTGGTCGATCAACCGACGCTGAAAGGCACTGCGATGGGTAACCCAGTGATGCGCCTCGGCCAAAGCGGCACGCATCAGACCCGCGGGGGCCATGGCCGTATCCAGCCGCGTATGGTGCACCATTTCGATGATCGTGTGCACACCAGCGCCCTCGTCGCCCAGTTGATAGGCCAGTGCGTCGTGGTATTCGATTTCAGCCGAGGCATTGGACCTGTTGCCCAGCTTGTCCTTCAGTCGCATCAGGTGAATAGCGTTGCGCGCACCCTCCAGCCAACGGGGGACAAGGAAACAGGTCAGTCCGCCCGGGGTCTGCGCCAGCGTCAGAAATCCGTCCGACATCGGGGCCGAGCAAAACCACTTGTGCCCGCGCAAGTGCCAGTGATCGCCATCCCGCGTGGCCGTGGTGGTATTGGCGCGCAGGTCCGAGCCGCCCTGTTTCTCGGTCATCGCCATGCCCAGCGTGGCACTGGTTTTCTGCGTGATTGGTTTTGTAGCCGGGTCGTATGTACGTGCCGTCAGCTTTGGTTGCCAGATTGCGGCTATATCCGTGTTCACGTCCAGCACCGGATAGGCCGCATAGGTCATGGTCAACGGGCAGCAGTGCCCCGGTTCGACCTGACTGGCCATATAGATCATCGAGGCATGAGTAGTATGGCCACCCGGCTGCCCGTCCCATGGCTGGGCGGCGTATCCGGCGCATTGGCTTATCTGCATCATTTGATGGTAGGCGGGGTGAAAGCGAACTTCGTCCAAACGCCTGCCGCCTGAGTCGAACAACAGTGGTTCTGGCGGATGCTGGTTTGCGACGCGGCCCAACTCGCGGGTCTCAGCGCGTCCCAAGTGCTCGCCATATACCTCCAGAGGCGCGGTGCGGCCTGCAGCGAAGCCAACCGCATTGCGCAGCACCGGGTCGGCGGCCCAAAGGTCGCAATCCCCGCGCATTGGCGGTTGATTCAGGACCTCATGCGTGGGCAGCTTTTGGTGCGCGTCGGATGTCATCTGGACCTCGGGCTGTGTGGATCCAAGTGTTTAGCGCGGATTTTGATGGGTCAAGTCTGACCGGGGGTCACGCGGAATCTTCGCATTTGCACTCGGGCACCGGATCGTACCCGTCACCACCCCACGGATGGCAGCGCCCGATCCGCCGGGCCGCCAGCCATGCACCTTTGATGGCCCCGTGTTTTTCCAGCGCCTCCAGGGCATAGGCCGAGCATGTGGGCTGATAGCGGCAGTTGAACCCAACCCAAGGGCTGAACACCAGCCGATAGGCCCGGACAGGCAAGGCAAGGATATGCGCCAGCAGATTCATTCCCTCGGCCCGTGCACTTTGCGCAGGGCATATCGCAGGTCATCGAGAAGGGCGTCGAACGGGCGTTTTGCAGTGACCTCAGCGCGGCCGATCAAAACGTAGTCCCATCCGTCCTGTCCTTGCGCAGGCAGCACGGCGCGGGCGGCCTCGCGTAGACGCCGCTTGGCGCGGTTACGGGCCACAGCATTGCCGACTTTCTTGGAACAGGTGAAACCGACACGAATCCCCGGCGCTTCGTCCGCGGCGCGCCTGCGGGCCTGTACCATCATCGATGAGGTGCCCTGCCGACGCGCGCGGGCGGCTTTCAGGAAATCTGACCGTTTCTTGAGAACGGTCAAAGTTTCAGGTGCGCAAACGGACGCCGCCGGGGGCGTTTCCCCGGGCTGGTTCTTACCATCCACAGGGGCCTCCGGCGGCGTCATGTTCATAACCTGATCGGTGAGCGGTTTACGCGCTCAGCGACTTGCGGCCACGTGCGCGGCGCGCGTTCAGGATTTTGCGGCCGGCCTTGGTGGCCATGCGCGCGCGGAAACCGTGGCGGCGTTTGCGAACCAGGTTCGAAGGCTGATAGGTGCGTTTCATCGCTCCGTCTCCAATCTATAGCGGTGGGGTGCGGCGCGGATTCGCCTGGCCCTAGTGTTCGAAGCCCGTCCTCTACTGGGAAGCGGGGGGTAAGTCAAACCCCTAGGTGTGAGTTTTGACGCCTTTTGCAACAATTCTGTAACCGGGTCGGGCAAAAGGTTTCAAAATCGTGGTTTTAGACCCCAAACACTCACATTCCCTGCCGTAAACATCAAGGCCGCGTGAAGTCCCTGTTGCGCGGGCCTTGGGCGGCGCATGTTGGGGACAGAATGAAACGAACAAAACCGGACAGCCTCATGAGCGATACAACTCAGGCACCGCGCAGCGGGCTTGCGCGCCATATCCCGTTGCTGGTGATTCTCACTGTTGCCGCGGTGGGGTTCTTCACCTTGGGCGACTACCTTACTTTCGAGACACTGCGCGACAATCGCGAGGCACTGCTGGCGTTGCGCGACTCGCACTATTGGGTGATGGCAGCCGTATTCATCACGGTTTATATCGTGATTGTGGCCTTTTCGCTGCCGGGGGCCGCTGTTGCCTCGATGACCGGAGGGTTCCTGTTCGGCCTGTTTGCGGGCACCGTCTTCAACGTCTTTGCCGCCACTATCGGCGCTTCGACCATTTTTCTGGCGGCGCGTTGGGGCCTAGGCAAATCCCTGACCGCACGGTTGGAATCCTCTGAAGGGACGATCAAAAAGCTGAAAGAAGGCCTGCGTGAGAACGAAATCTCGGTCCTGTTTCTGCTGCGCCTTGTGCCGGTAGTGCCGTTCTTTGTGGCCAATCTAGTTCCTGCGTTGGTGGGGGTGAAGTTCCGCAACTTTCTGATTACCACCGCGCTGGGCATCATTCCGGGCGGCATCGTCTACACGTGGATCGGTGTCGGGTTGGGCGGTGTGTTCGACCGGGGCGAGACACCGGATGTCTCGCTGCTGTGGGAGCCCTTCGTCATCGGCCCAATCATCGGCTTGTGTGTGCTGGCTGCTCTGCCGATAGTCATCAAAGTCCTGCGTGGCAAAAAGGGCGCCTGAACTCATGCGAGACCTGAAAACGGATATCCTGGTGATCGGGGCCGGGTCGGGCGGTCTGTCCGTGGCGGCCGGGGCCAGCCAGATGGGGGCGGATGTCATTCTGCTGGAAGGCCACAAGATGGGCGGCGATTGCCTGAACTTCGGCTGCGTTCCCTCCAAGGCGCTGATCGCCAGTGGAAAAGCGGCTTATGGGCAGGCGCATTCCGCCGCGCTGGGCGTGGCGGATGTAGTCCCTCAAGTCGACTACGCCGCCGCCAAGGACCACGTGTATGACGTGATCGCCCAGATCGAGCCGATGGACAGTCAGGAGCGGTTCGAAGGGTTCGGAGTCCGGGTGATCCGGGAATTTGGCAGCTTTGTCTCTCCGACCCAGGTGCAAGCGGGTGAGAACTTGATCACTGCACGACGCGTGGTGATTGCGACGGGCTCGTCGCCTCTGGTTCCACCGATCCCCGGGTTGGATCAGGTGCCGTACTATACCAACGAAACCATCTTCGACCTGCGCGAAAAACCGGAGCATCTGCTGATTATTGGTGGTGGCCCCATCGGCATGGAGATGGCGCAGGCCCATATCCGGTTGGGCAGCGAGGTGACGGTGATCGAGGGCTTGCAGGCGCTGGGCAAAGACGACCCCGAAGCGGCCGAGATTGTGCTGGACACGCTGCGGGCCGAAGGTGTGGCGATTCACGAAAAGGCAATGGTTGCCCAAATTCGCAACAATAAGAGCCTGGTCGAGGTCGTAACCGAGAATGGCGACATCTATACCGGCTCGCATCTGCTGCTGGCGGCCGGACGCAAGGCCAATACCGACCGTTTGAACCTGAAGGCCGCGGGGATCGAACCTACCCGAACCGGGATCAAGGTGGATGAGACGCTGCGGACGACGAACCGGAAGGTCTACGCCATCGGTGACGTTACAGGTGGGATGCAATTTACCCATGTGGCCGGATATCACGCCGGGATTATCATCCGATCGGCCCTGTTTGGACTGCCGTCAAAGGCGAAAACAGCACATATCCCTTGGGCCACCTATACTGATCCCGAACTGGCGCAGATTGGCCTGACCGAGGCGCAGGCGCGCGACCAGCACGGCGACAAACTCGAGATCGTACGCTTTGACTATCACCATAACGACCGCGCCATTTCGGAACGCAAGACGAACGGCTTCATTAAGGTCATGGTCGTAAAAGGCCGCCCAGTCGGGACCACAATCGTTGGGCATCAGGCGGGCGAATTGATCAACTTGTGGTCGCTGGTCTTGGCCAATAACCTGAAGATGGGGCAGATCGCTGCAATGGTTTCGCCTTATCCGACGATCGGAGAGCTTAACAAAAGGGTGGCGGGTGCCTATTTCTCGCCAAGGCTATTTGAGAATCAAATGGTTAAACGGGTGGTCCGGTTCGTCCAGCGCTGGATGCCCTGACCGGAAAAGGAGAGCTTAGTGAACTCGCTGTCGGGCCGATTTCTGATCCTGACGACGGTCTTCGTGATGTTGGCCGAGGTTCTGATCTTTGTGCCCTCGATTGCGCGTTTTCGCGAAGATTTCCTGCTGAACCGGCTTGAGCGCGCCCAGATCGCGTCATTGGCTCTGCTGGCCGATGACATGCTGGCCGATGATCTTGAAGCCGAACTGCTGGCCAATGCCGGGGTCTATAACGTAGTGCTGCGGCGGGATGAGGTACGGCAGTTGATGTTGTCTTCCCCGATTCCCGAGCCGATCACCAGAACCTACGACCTGCGCGATGCGGGGCCTTGGATATTGATTAGGGATGCCGTCACGCGTCTGTTCACGCCGGAAAATGAGGTCATTCGCGTGATCGGTGAGCCTGTCAAAGGGGCGGGGTTGCTGATCGAGGTCACCACAGACACCGAACCCCTGCGCATGGCGATGACGGATTATGGGCTGCGCATCCTGGGCCTGTCATTTGTCATTTCGATCATCACCGCGTTTTTCCTGTTTCTGGCCGTTCGGGTTGTTCTGGTGAAGCCCATCAAGGGAGTTGTGGGCTATATGCAGCGCTATGCGGGTGCACCCGAGGACGCACGGGGAATTATCTCTCCCAATTCCAAAGTGACCGAACTGCGCGAGGCGGAAGAGGCCCTGCAACAGCTGCAGACCGAATTGACGCAGGCTTTGAAGCAACGTGAACGTCTCGCACAGCTGGGCGGAGCTGTGGCCAAGGTCAGCCACGATCTGCGCAACATCCTGACTTCGGCACAGCTTTTCACTGACCGGATCGAGGCCAGTGACGACCCGCTGGTGCGGCGTATGGCCCCGAAGTTGGTGAACTCGATCACCCGGGCCGTGTCCCTGTGCGAGAGTACGCTGGCCTTTGGCCGCGCCGAAGAACCTGCGCCGACCCTTACCATGGTGCCCCTGCGAGACGTGGCCGAGGATGTAGCCGCCAGCGAAAGACTGGCCGTGGCCGATGCCTGCGTCGAGATCGTCAACGAAGTGCCGGAGGATCTGATCGCCCGCGCAGACCCGGAACAGATGTTCCGCGTGATGATGAACCTTGTGCGCAATGCCCGTCAGGCGTTGGTGGCGTCGGGCAAGCCGGGCAAGATCACGATCGCAGGATGTGTTCACGAGAATGACTGGTGCGTCGAGATTAAGGATAACGGCCCGGGCTTGCCGCCCAAAGCGCGCGAGAACCTTTTCACGCCGTTTCAGGGCGGGGTGCGCAAAGGGGGGTCGGGCCTTGGTCTGGCAATCTCGCAAGAACTGGTGCGCGGACATGGTGGAGACCTTGTTCTGGCCGAGACCGGACCTGAGGGAACAACCTTTGAAATCCGCCTGCCGCAGGGTGACGTGACTTTTTAGAACATTTTTCAAGAATCGACTTGCACGTGCCCGGAGGTAGGTCTACATAGCGCCTCACCAACGCGGACCGATAGCTCAGCTGGATAGAGTACTTGACTACGAATCAAGGGGTCGGGGGTTCGAATCCTCCTCGGTCCGCCACTGGTTTCATTGTGGGACGACACATAGTTTTGCCGTTTGGTACCCATAGTCGTTCCATTGTAGATAGCGCCCCATTTTTTCGTTGCTTTGCCGTGTGTCCATCGCTGAAGTCGAATACCGGAATTCAACTGGAAATAGGTGGTTCGCTCTGGCTGCGTTTTTATGAACTCGGGTCGGTCCCAAACAGCCACTCCGAGGTTTCAGATGCTGCAGTCGCGTCGGCATAACGGACATTCACGGCGTTAGTATAGTCTTACCACCACTGCTATTACTTTGCCCGACCCAAATAGTTTACGTAATTCTGGCACAATTTCTTGTGGCTATCGGATACGGACCTGTTGGGAAAACGGCTGCTTCATGCTTCTCTCCTAGAGCTCTCGCTCCATGTTGGGCATGATAGCCGATCAAGGCCTCTAGAGTGGTAATGGCACTTTCCCCGGTTTCGACACCCATCGGTCAATTCAGTCAAGAACCTTGGGTTGGCAATTAGATCGCGACAGAGGCCAACCTCAACATTGTTAGGCAGATCCCCTAGAAAGGCCGAAACCCGACCTGAAAGGATGAAGCGCTGCTCCGGAAATTTATTTGCGATCTCCAAACTGTCATGGTGCCTCTGGGAAAGAAAGTAGTCTGTGGAAGGGTAGATGAGTCTTTTGTCTATGTTGTAGTGGCCGGAAGAAAGATCGACGAAATCGAACTGAAGTGAAGAAACATTGCCAACGCTTTCTTCGATTCCCCTTTGATCAAACTCGGAGTCACCCGTGCGAATTGACCAGCGCACCGATGTTTCGACCTTTTGGGACCGTAAGAAGCTAGCCAATTCAGCCATCTCGTCTTTTACATATGGTGCAAGAGGGTTCAGGTCTTTGTCCAATAGCAAGCAAGGAAGATATCCGTGTGCAGCATGAATTTGTATGTGTTGATATCCGTGTGTAACCGCCATTTGGGCAGCTGCACGAAACCCATCCATGACACTGTCGATGTCATCTCGTGTCATCATTGAAAGTAGCTGACGCGCAGCTTTGATCGTTTCACTGGGCTCTCTGACTACAAATTTTCTTTGACCGATATAGCTTGGCCACGTGGTGGCAAGTTGGATTCCAGGTGCGGTTCCCTCTGACGAAATAGCTTCTGCTATCGCAGCCCATCGAGAATGCGTCGACAGCGTAGGCGTTTGATCATTAGTCCCAAAGCCTCCAGGAATCACAATGTTGCCCAAGATCGCGCAGTATAAATGGGCGGAACTTCTTTCCCTGTAGAAATCTATGAACTGATTGTCTGGCAGCCCGTCTTGGACGAAGCCAGTATTCACACCGAGAAAGAAAACACGTTTATTCTTCAAGATGGCGGTAGCGTTCATCATTCTTCGCCATTTTCTCCAGTAGGTCGTTTTCGATATCGCCTCCCAGAACGTTTGATAGTCGGATGATGTAGATCATTGCATCCGCGAGTTCTTCTCGGAGGTCCGCAGATGCAATTTCAAGTGAATACCCTTCGTAACCATCAACACGGAACGCCAATTCCACTTTTTTTAGCAAGTTAGCGAACTCGCCAACCTCGCCGACAAGGCCAACCGTGTCTCTGGTGAGTTGGGCAAGCCGATCCGCATCCGTTTGCAATTCTTCCGAAAATCCGCGCTTAACATCCGCTGCCATCTGACGAGCGACGATCTTCGCAAGCTCCATTACTTCGTCCTCCCAAGAAATCCGACCACCAGGGCAAGAACCGCGACAATGCCAGACGCTATCAGACTGCCCAAAACGCCGTAGAAATCATCAAGGAGTTCGCTCTCGGTTTCTACTAGGTAGAGTGCGACCCCATTGATGCCAATCGCTAGCACGAGCAATGCCAACAACCAAAGCACTCTTCCTTCGAGTCTTCGGATTATCACCTTTGTTGCCTCTGGCAAAAGCGCCAACGCCTCGTCCTTTTCCGAAAATACACGATCGTCATTTGCGACTTCACTGTGCGTTTTTTGCAGATGGGTTTTGATCGGCCAAATCTCGGCTTGGAATCCGTGTTGACCCTTATAGAGTTTGGTTGCCGGATTGCTTAGGTTGCTAAAATCGGCCTTCGCGATTGGCTCGCCCTGGGAAAGCTGAATATAACTATTGCTGAAATTCTGCGTGACTATGCCGAGGTTGCCAGAGAAGCCCGGGTCTGCGTAGGTAGCGACAGGGCTAAGCCCAATACTGAACAGTGATCCTTTGCTGACTACTCGGGATACTATGTTCGCAGGAACATCGAACTCCTCTTTAGTGATCAAAACGACCCTATGTCCTGGCTTGATGAGTATCGTTTCGCCGTCGGCGAGCTCAAAACGCTTCCCATTCTCTGACAGATCATAGTAGACGTTGCCGAGCCGTAGTTGATAGCTGGAACCTTCAACCATCTTATCATCAGTGCCAGTAAGTAGTCTTCCAGCTCCAATTTCTTTTTCTAGATCTACATTGCTCAGTGTTGCCATTGCGCCCTAACTTTCGAATTCTCTAATAAGTGTTTTCGCTCAGTGGATCTGGCTCCACGCGCTGATTTTGGACCAGCCTACCGCTTTCGGTTCACCTGACATTAAAGCTGGAGTGGCCTTGGACCTGAAAAGCTGGGATTCGTTGCCGAACTGTGTGAGACGAGTTTCTACCGTATCTCAAACCTTATTGTAGTGCCTAAGTTACTAGATCTAATGGCAAGTCGGAGATGTCTCTTAGGCGCTTGCCCTCGACCATAGTATCCAACAGTTCGAGCGTTTCATCGCGACCCTGATCTACCAGAGCTTTGCGAAGCTCGTAGAGAGCGAAGTGATAAACGCAATCAATATCGCCGGTTCCGAGCGCTAAAGATGCCACTCGGCCAGGTGTCGGTTCTCCAGTGATAACTGCGATATGTGGTAGCCTTCCTTTGCGGTTTCGAACCAAGTTGAGACCTTCAGACCGGGCATTCTGCGCACGGTCACTTCGCAGTGTCCATTTGCAACTGATTGAGGCATGAAGGATTTCAAGAGGCTGATTGACCGCACGCAAGCTCGAAAGTCGTGCTGTGCCAGTGTCAACCAATGCGCCTTTCGCATTGATGGCCCCATCTGCCTCGGGCGCTCGTGCTACGACAATATCGGGTTTGATTAGATAGTCGGAGCCAATGGCCGTGGCGATCTCTCGATTGGCTTTGGCGATAGCTTCAAGATCATCCAGGTGGGCATACTGATCGAACATTGCGATGCCGCCGCCTTTTGTAACAGTAAAGGAGCCAGGGCGGAGATGCTGCATTCGCTCGAAGCACACGCGCACAAAACTTGCACACACACCTTCAAAATCTGCGCCAGCTGTCTGACCGGGAAGCTTTAGTGCGGTTTTGGCTGGTCCGAGCTGATCTAGAATAGAGCCAGCGATTTCTCTGCTGGGTTTAGAGGCTTTGTCAGCATTGCTAGGGATGCCAGCTGCGCTTTTGGTTAAGATGCCCCCAAGAAGGGTCGCGTGGAACTCGCGCCGTGCCTTTGTGAGCCATGCGACGCTCATTAGGCAACAACCCGAACGGATTTGCGGGCTGAAATCGCTTCTCGGATTTTGAACGCGACAGCTTCAGCTACTGGTGGCGGGAACGCGTTGCCCACCTGCCGATAGGCGGGTGTTTTTTTGCCGGAGAAGCGCCAGTCATCGCTGAAGCCTTGCAATCGTGCCACCATGGGCACCGTAAGTCGGGGCATACCTACAAAGTCACGTTCTGGGGCTTCATTCGCAATACCCATGCCGTCAACCCCGAGTGTTGCCCAAGCTCGCTTTGCTCGCGTTGGCCCAAGGTCAGGGCCGCCATGTTTCTTCGAACCTCCAACAATAGTCGGGGCAATATCATCGGCCTGCTTGCTCCAACGTGTGGCTCCTCTCCAACCATTCTCAGCCATAAGATCATGCAGAGTTTCACCAACTGTCGCAGGCGAATTGCAAGATGAAACTGGCCAAGAGAAATGCTCAGAGAAGTCTTTTCGCAAGGCGACGATTACTACACGCGGTCGCAGCTGCGGTACACCAAAGTCAGATGCGTTGAAGAGATGCCAGTCAGCTTTATAGCCTAGCTTGCTAAGTTGTCGTTTGAGCTTTTGGCGGTAGTCTGCAAACACGGCGTCAAGAAATCCGCGTACGTTCTCAATCATAACAGCCTGTGGTCTGATTTCATCAACTAGACGCAAAGCATCAGGAAAAAGATTACGCTCATCGGCGTGTCCTAGCTGTTTGCCGGCCACGGAAAAAGGCGGGCATGGCAGACCGCCGGCCAACACATCGATGCCCTCATAAGGGCGGCCATCAAAATTAGCTAAATCGGCCTGTTCACCATCTACGACGTTCCACGACGGACGATTGAGCAACAAGGTGTTGCGGCAATGATTGTCAATCTCAACAAGCGCTTGATGGCTGAATCCGGCACGTTCCATGCCAAGAGCCTGACCGCCTGCACCGGCGCAAAGTTCAATAGATGTAAGATTCGTCTGCATCAATCGCCTCATTTTTTTGCACCATACCCTTGTAGGGATAGTCATGGAAGACACCAGATATGGATTCTCACAAGTCCGCAGTTCTCTATATGTTCTACGAAAGTGGTTGCAGAAGAAGTAACAAGTTGAGCCCAGCGGGATGACGTGAATGCGTTACGACCACCCCCTGCATTTTGACAGCTATGTGAGTACCACTCCCAAAAGAGTGCCTGCGATACCCGAAGCAGCTCCAATGAACGCGGTCAGAACGGGCAACCACCAACGCCGGTCCTTCGCTTGATCCATCGCCCGAGAGTGAAGCTCGACAGCCGTTTGGATCAGAGACGCCATCTCTCCGTGTGACAACGGACTCCTAGAGATCCGTACCTTTTGTGAGTCATCCATCGAACGAAACTCTTTCGTCTCGATCTGTATCCTGGCGTCAACATCGTAGTTCTTTGGATGTTGGCGCCTTGCTACTAGGGTCAGGACTCATAGCCAATAGATGACGAGTGCTGCGAGGGCGATGGCTGACAGGAAGACCTTCGGGCACCTGTCGTAGCGGGTCG